>JAESTN010000074.1 GCA_016763595.1 Flavobacteriaceae bacterium
GCTATTAAACCTAACATTTTTGCAACCGCATACGGATAAATAATATATGATGGATACCCGAAATTGGTAAACATTACTGCAATTTCTTCGTGATTAAAAAAATACATTCCTGCAGAAAACAATAACAACACAGTTAATAACCCAGTTGAAACATAATAGATGATTTTTTTAGTTTTCATTTTATTTGGTTTTAAATTCTAGGCAAAGCTACAATAAATATATTTATTTTCCTAGGAAAATAATACCCAGACAATTAAAATGTTTAAATAAACTACCCCCTCCCCATAACACACCACTACAACACTTTATAATTAAATGAAACCAAAAAGAGAAACTCCTTCAATTAATTGAAGGAGTTTTTTAAAATTAAAACTTATAGACTATGTTACTGCCACTTCTTACTATAGAACATACAGCGCTCTATACGGCAACTGATATTTTTTTAATTACTGATTGAGGACCTTGAACACCTTGCTCAAACTGATTAGATGTATTTTTCACACCTCCTGCTTTCAACGCATTATCCCCTGCAAAAAAAGTTTTATGGTCATCACCCAAATTAGACCCAGCCATTCTCTGATGCTTAACACATGACACCCCTTTTCGGATTTCCTGTCTTTGAACTCCTTTAACATAAGCCAGCATTCCTTCTTTACCAAAATAGCCTTTAGTAAGGTCATTCATATGAAGCGCTGTAGTGTGATAAGTTGGCAAGGTAATTAAGTGATGAAAAATACCTGCATCCCTCGCTCCATCTGATTGGAACGTACGAATTTTCACATCAGCACGATAACATAACTCCGAATCATCATACTGTGCATCCATTAAATTATTCCTATCATAAGCTGTCATATTTTCACCTTCCGAAATCATTTCTTCATATACTTGATTACGGAAATTCAGTGTCCAATTAAAAGATGGAGAATTATTATACACCAACTTCGCATTAGGAACCACTTCTTTTACTCTATTAACCATATGAGAAATTTGCCCTACATGAGGTGTTGCGGTTTCAATCCATAACAAATCTGCACCGTTTTGAAGACTAGTAATACAATCCAACACAACTCTATCAATATTTGAACCTTCTTTAAATTTATACAATCCATTTGTTAACCGTACTGGACGGACTAATTTCCCTTTTCTCTTCAGTAAAACATCATCTTCACTTGCATCTTCAACTGATATTTCTTCAGCTTCAACGAAAGCCAAATATTGAGAAGCCAAATCTCCAGGCTTTTTGCTTACCGGTAGTTTCTGAGTAAGACCTGCACCTTCAGAATCGGTCCTTGCTACTATAATGCCATCATTGACACCTAATTCCAAAAAAGCATAACGAATCGCATTTAATTTCGCAATAAAATCCTCATGCGGCACCGTTACTTTTCCGTCTTGATGACCGCATTGTTTCGCATCTGACACTTGGTTTTCTATTTGAATAGCACAAGCTCCAGCTTGAATCATTTTTTTCGAGAGCAAATATGTTGCCTCTTCATTACCAAAACCAGCATCAATGTCTGCTATAATAGGAACGATATGTGTTTCAAAATTATCTATTTGACTTTGCACATCCTCTCCGCTCTCTAACCTTCTGAACAAATCATTCAACTCAATAGCATCGGCCTGACGTAAAAAATCATAAATTTCTTTGATCAATGCAGGAACGGCTGTTTTCTCGTGCATAGATTGATCCGGTAGTGGGCCAAATTCTGAGCGCAATGCAGCCACCATCCAACCAGAGAGGTACAAATATTTTTTACTGGTTGTTTTATGATGCTTTTTTACAGCAATCATTTTTTGCTGCGCCACAAACCCATGCCAACAACCTAACGATTGCGTATACTTAGAAGTATCTGCATCATATTCTGCCATGTCTTTTCGCATAATTTCAGCTGTATATCTAGCAATATCTAACCCCGTTTTAAAACGGTTTTGTGCAATCATTCTTGCAGCACTTTCAGAAGTAATCGCATTCCAGGCGCTTCCATACTTTTCTTTTAGAGATTTTACAGTTTCTAGTACTGAACTATAACTTCGCTGTCCTAAATATTTCATAAGTTTGTTTTTTAAAATAAGTTATTTAATTATTTATAGCTTCCCCCTTAAAAATGTTGTCGCATTTTTTAGGGGGTTTTTTGTTTCTAATTTATAAGTATTGATAGGCTGGTAAAGTTAAGAACTCCACAAATTCGTCTTTCAATACTAGATCATCAAAAAGCTGAATTGCCAACTCAAATTTCCCGTTGGTATATCTAGCATCTCCTATATATTTTTTAATATTTTCAACCTCATCAACCTTTAGTTTTTGATACATTTCTTTTGAGAAATTTCTTCCATCTTCCAATTGAACTTTTTTATGCAACCATTGCCAAACTTGGGTTCTAGAGATTTCTGCTGTTGCCGCATCCTCCATTAAATGATACAATGCCGCTGCCCCAATTCCTGACAACCAAGATTCTATGTACAAAATTCCTACGTTGATATTTTTTCTAATTCCTACTTCAGTTATAGTTCCTTTTGGCATTTCTGTCAACTCAGTTTCTGTTACCGAAATCTCATCTCTACATACATGAATCTGATTTTTAGCTGGCATGTATTCATTAAAAACATCCAAAGCCACTTTCACCAATCCAGGATGCGCCACCCACGTTCCGTCATGACCATTTTTAACTTCTTGCTCCTTATCTTTTAACACTTTCGCAAAGGCTATCGCATTTGCCTCATCATTATCCTTTACCGGAATCTGCGCTGCCATTCCACCCATGGCATGAACTCCGCGTTTATGACAACGCTGTATTACTAGCAAAGAATAAGCCTCCATAAAGGGAGTCTTCATAGTTACTTGATCTCGATTGGGCACTATAAAATTCGAGTGGTTTCTAAACTTTTTTATGTAAGAAAAAATATAATCCCAACGCCCACAGTTTAAGCCAGCCATATGATCTTTTAATTCATAGATAATTTCGTCTAATTGAAAACTTGCTGTAATCGTTTCAATCAATACCGTTGCTTTTATTGATTTTTGTGGAATATTTAAATATTCCTGCGCAAACACAAAAACCTCATTCCACCAACGAGCTTCTTTATAGTGTTCTAATTTTGGTATGTAAAAATAAGTTGCTGATCCTTGAGCTAGCAAACTTTTGATGTTGTGAAAAAAGAACAATCCAAAATCTACTAAAGAACCAGACATTTCAACTCCACCCACTAAAAAATGTTTCTCATTTAAATGCAATCCTCTAGGGCGAACTAACAATGTAGCAATCTCTTCATTTAATTGATATGTCTTATTTTTTCTCTCATCATAAAAAGAAATGGTTTTACTTACAGCATCTCTCAGATTCACTTGACCATCTAATAGATTTATTATTGTTGGCGAATTGCTATCTTCAAAATCTGCCATAAACGTTTTCGCTCCAGAATTTAACGCATTAATTACCATTTTACGATCTACCGGGCCCGTAATTTCAACTCTACGATCTAATAAATCGGTTGGCAATTTTGCACAAACCCAATCGCTATTTCTAATACGTTCGGTTTCTGGAGGGAATGAAGGATAATTTCCTGCATCAAAATACACTTGTTGCTTTTGTCTTTCTTTTAAAATATCCAAACGTTCATTATCAAATCGTTCATGTAAACGAACCAAAAAAGCCATTGCTTCTTTTGTTAAAACATTTTGATATTGATCTGCCTGAATGCCTTTTAACACTAAGTCATTTACTTCTACATTGGTTCGCATATGTATCTTTTTTTACAATTAACTCTACAATGATATGAAATATTTTTGAACGCCACAAGCGAACGTTCGCTAATTTAAGTTTGACGATTTATTTTTCATAGTTCGCTAATAATGGTTACATTTGAATCATGACTATAGAAAACGAGTACATTCGATTGATTTTCGGACTAAAACTAAAGCAAATTCGCACGGAAAAGAATTTATCCTTATTTGGACTAGCAAAGCTAACCGGCTTATCTAAATCGTATTTAAATGAAATTGAAAAAGGAAAAAAATACCCCAAAACAGATAAAATTGCACTCTTGTCTGAAAAATTAGAAATCCCATATGACCATATGGTCTCTTTAAAGCTAGACAAAAACTTAGCGCCCATCGGTGAGATTTTACAGTCAAAGATTTTAAAAGAAATTCCACTGGAACTTTTCGGAATAAAAGAAAACAACCTGATTGACATTATTGCCAATGCACCAGCGAAGGTAAATGCCTTTATTAGCACTATAATTAAAATTGCTCAAAACTACAATTTAACTCGAGAGAGTTTCTTCTTAGCCTCTCTTCGCTCCTACCAAGAAGCTCACAACAATTATTTTGATGAGATTGAAAATGACGTTGAAAAATTTGCAAAAGCATACCACATCAACTTAAATACCCCAATTAAATCAAAAGATTTAGAAGATATACTAATTGAAGAATTCGGGTACACAATTGACCTAAAAGAACTCTCTAAGCATGAAGATTTAGCAGAGCTACGGAACATCTTCATCCCTAATAAAAAAACACTTCTGATCTACAACAACATCACTGAAGCTCAAAAAACATTTATTTTCGCCAAAGAATTGGCTTATAATTTTTTAAAAATAGAAAATCGTTTGTACACTTTTCCCTGGGTGAAATTTGAAAGCTTCGACCAAGTTCTCAATAATTTTATTGCCTCCTATTTTGCTGGCGCATTAATCATCCCCAAGAAAAATTTAACAGAAAAATTAAAGGCTTTTTTCGCATTACCCAATTGGCAACCTTTAGAATTACACAAAATTGTATTGAGCTATAATTGCTCTGACGAAACCTTCTATCAAAGACTCACCAATATTCTACCTAAATACTTCAATATTAAAAACCTATTCTTTTTACGCTTTACACATAAAGAAAATACACCCGAATACCGATTAAGCAAAGAACTACACATTACACAACAACAAACTCCACACGCCAATAGAAATCACGAACATTATTGCCGCAGGTGGATTTCGATAAAAACTATCGAAAAATTAGAAAAATCAACAAACAAAAAATCGGCTTTTGGAATTCAGATTTCATCTTACGAGAATTCTAACAATGAATACCTAGTCTTATCCACTGCAACTTCTGACCCTTTTAAACAAGAAATAAATAGAAGTGTAAGCATCGGGATGTTGTTATCTCCTCATTTAAAAAAGAAAATGGCGTTCTTAAAAGAAGACACATTCGATAAAAGAACTGTTGGTGTTACTTGCGAAACCTGCTCTGTGGAAAATTGCAAAGAACGCATGGCTACTCCTTGGCGACTAGAAAAACAATTTCGTTATGATAAAATCGCAGAAACTGTCGATAAAATTATTACATCATACACGTAAATTACCACTTGATATTCCTCTCATTTTTCTTACTTTAGCACACGAAAACAAACAACTTCCATGGACTTAAACTTCAACAAAAACGAAGATCACAACAGGCTTTTACTATCAGCATTAAAAAAGAAATTAATTAAAGTAAAACTTGGTGGTGGAAAAATCAGAATAGAAAAACACAAATCTAAAGGGAAGCTAACAGCCAGAGAACGAATAGATTACCTACTTGACTCAAAAACAAAAAGTATAGAAATTGCTGCTTTTGCTGGCGAAGAGATGTACCAAGAACACGGAGGATGTCCTTCTGGAGGTGTTGTTGTAAAGATCGGCTATGTAAAAGGCAAACAATGCATTGTTGTTGCCAATGATGCTACCGTAAAAGCCGGAGCCTGGTTCCCTATTACAGGAAAAAAGAATTTACGTGCGCAAGAAATTGCCATTGAAAATAAATTACCCATCATTTATTTGGTAGATTCTGCAGGTGTCTACCTACCATTACAAGATGAAATTTCTCCAGACAAGGAACATTTTGGCCGCATTTTTAGAAATAATGCTGTAATGAGCAGTATGGGAATTACACAAATCTCTGCAATTATGGGAAGTTGTGTTGCCGGTGGTGCGTACTTACCTATAATGAGCGATGAAGCTATAATTGTTGATAAAACTGGAAGTATTTTCTTAGCAGGAAGTTATTTAGTAAAGGCTGCTATTGGTGAATCTATTGACAATGAAACCCTAGGCGGAGCAACAACTCACTGTGAAATTTCTGGTGTAACAGATTACAAAGCGAAAGATGACAAAGATGCTTTAGACACGATTAAAAACATCATTGATAAAATTGGGGATTACGACAAAGCTGGTTTTAATCGCGCTGCTTCAAAAGCACCCACAAAAGATGAAAATGAAATTTTTGGCATTTTACCAAAAGCCAGAAATGTACCATATGATATGGTAGAAATTATTGAACGCCTAGTTGATAATTCTGAGTTTGAACAATACAAAGAAGGATACGGTAAAACGATCTTAACTGGGTATGCCAGAATTGATGGCTGGGCAGTTGGAATTGTTGCCAATCAGCGCAAGTTGGTAAAAACTACCAAAGGAGAAATGCAATTTGGTGGTGTTATTTATAATGATAGCGCGGATAAAGCAACTCGCTTTATTGCCAATTGCAATCAGAAGAAAATTCCGTTGGTCTTTTTACAGGATGTTACCGGTTTTATGGTAGGTAGTAAGTCCGAACATAGTGGAATCATTAAAGACGGTGCCAAAATGGTTAATGCAGTCAGTAATTCTGTAGTACCCAAATTCACCATTATTATTGGTAATTCTTACGGAGCAGGAAATTATGCCATGTGTGGAAAAGCATACGACCCAAGGTTAATTGCCGCTTGGCCAAGTGCAGAACTTGCTGTTATGAGTGGAAACTCAGCTGCAAAAGTTTTATTACAGATAGAAACAGCTTCTTTAAAAAAGAAAGGCGAAGAAATTACTCCAGAAAAAGAAGCAGAGTTATTTGACAAGATAAAATCAAGATACGACAAACAAATATCTCCATATTATGCAGCAGCTAGAATTTGGACAGATGGCGTTATTAATCCATTAGATACAAGAACTTGGATATCTATGGGGATAGAAGCAGCAAATCATGCTCCAATTGAAAAGAAATTTAATTTGGGAATTATACAAGTTTAGTTTTAATTTGTATTCATAAAAAATAACAAAAAAATAGTATTTAGAAATGGGAAGAGCATTCGAACTTAGAAAAGGACGTAAAATGAAACGCTGGTCTGCAATGGCAAAAACCTTTACCAGAATTGGCAAAGACATTGTAATGGCAATTAAAGAAGGAGGGAGTAATCCTGATTCAAATTCACGTTTAAGAGCTGTAATGCAGAATGCAAAAGCCGCAAACATGCCCAAAGAAAATGTTGAACGCGCTATCAAAAAAGCAACAGACAAAGATACTAGCAACTACAAAGAAGGGTTATTTGAAGGATATGCACCACATGGAATTGCCCTCTTAGTTGAAACCGCTACAGATAACAACAACAGAACAGTTGCCAATATCCGATCTGCATTCAACAAGTGCAACGGGAATCTTGGAACATCAGGATCTGTGGCTTTCATGTTTGATCATACATGTACATTTACATTAAAAAAAGAAGATATTAAATCTGACTTAGAAGAATTAGAACTCGAATTGATTGATTTTGAAGTAGAAGAAGTATTTGATGATGAAGAAGGTATTATTATCTATGCTCCTTTTGAACAATTTGGAGCCATACAATCTTTCTTTGAAGAAAATAATGTAGAAATTCTATCGTCTGGTTTTGAAAGAATTCCAACTACAACATCTAAACTAACAGAACAACAACAAGCCGACGTTGATAAATTACTAGAGAAACTAGAAGAAGATGAAGATGTACAAAATGTGTATCATTCTATGGAAATGTAAAATACGAAGAACATACAACCTAAAATCCAGCTTTTGAAGCTGGATTTTTTAGTTTGTTAAATAGGCTAACTCCTCCCGATCAACATACTTAGAAAACTTTTCTAATACCAATTCTAGTTTTGGATTGATGTATCTTTTACAAAATGGCTTTTTTGGATTCTTTTTATAATAACCTAGCATCTGCTTCCTTGAAGTTTGAAAGCTATTAAAGGGCACTACTTTTGTAATAATAGCCTGATCAAATCTACTTTGCAGGTTATTTATACTGTATTTTGACGCCTCTAATTGTTCATTAGAAAAAGCATATACCCCAGATCGATATTTCTCTCTGAATGAATGCTCAGTTGTACTTTTATGAGTATATAAATGAATTTCTATCAATGTCTCTAAAGAAATGACGGCAGTATCAAAAGTTACAATTACTGCTTCTGAAAATGACGCATCCTCTTCAAAAGAATTTACCCAACCTTGCGCTACTTTTACCACGCCATTCAAAAATTGAAAAACAGCTTCTGTACACCAATGACAACCTCCTCCAAATGCTATTTTAGTTTCCATAAAAAGTAAGTCACTAAAAATACTTAAAGCTACATCAAACGCTCTTTGAAAAATAGCGCGTAGATATTAAGCAGTATTCAAATCTAAATCATGTTACAGAAATGCAATTCCCTTGTTGAAATACAACATAAAAAAAAGCCGAACATACATCCAGCTTTTTTATTCAGTTACAGCCCTAAAAATTCCAATATAGTATCCCCCGATTTTTCATGACAATTTCCCAGCGGCTGTAAACTTGACGCAAACCTACAAGTAAAACCTGCATTTACAAAAAAATCACCTACAACTAATATACTACATGCTGTATTTTATCGACTTAAAACTACTACATTTACTCATTATTGAGTTTTTATGAAAAAAAATATTTATAAAAGTATATTTATCGTATTCTTTGGGTTGTCAATCTTCAATTCGTATAGTCAAGAAGTACTAATTCAAAATGGTGACCAATGGAATTACTACGACAAGGGATATCTAAAAGACAATTGGTTTGAAACTTTAAATAATGAACATTGGAAAACGGGGTATTCACCTTTAGGATATGGAGATAGATTAATTACGACCTCTATAAATTATGGTAATGACCAAGATGATAAAGACATCATAAAGTACTTTTCTAAAAAAATAACAATTACTGATGTCTCTAAATTTAAAGGATTTGAATTTAGACTACAAAGAGATGATGGTGCCATTATTTATGTAAATGGAAAGGAGCTTTACCGAGATAATATGCCTGATGGACATATTACGCATAAAACGAAATCAGTTCATGTTATTGACAAGGAAGAAGAGGCTTTGTTTTATGTGAAAATTTTTGCCTCTACTATTTTTAAAAATGGAGACAACACCATAAGTATTCAAGTACATCAATGCAACCCCTATTCTAGCGATTGTATTTTTAGTTTAGAAGTAGTAGGTCATACAGATCCAAATATACTTACTGAAGTAATTAAAGAACATATTCAAGCAAAAAACACTTTAGAAACAAAAATTGATAATCTAAATTATAATTTCATTTTAAAAAACACAACAACACAATTAGAAATTTACAAAACCTCTAATCAAAACCTTAAATTTCTATTATTTCTAGTTTGTTTTTTGTTAATCATCACTATCGTTGGTTGTTTTATTATTTATTTTAAAAACAGAAACAATGAAGACGACTTTAAAAACATCATTCAAAAATTAAATTATGAAGTTATTGAAAATGAAAAACAAATGATTTCATTTTCTACACAACTCCTACATTACAGACAACACTTAAAAGAAGTAAAAGCTGATTTAAATTTCATAAAAACTGATAATAATAAAGCGCTAAACAACACCATTAAACAAATAGATTTTATTATTGACAATAATGATGAGTGGGAACAGTTAAAATTGCATTTTGACACCGTATTTAGTGGTTTTTATGACAAGCTTCTGGCTAAATCACCAACATTGACTGAAACAGAATTAAGACACTGTATGTTTATTAAACTACACATTCAAACAAAAGAAATAGCGAGGATTTTAAATGTTGACCCAAGATCTGTGCAAACAGCAAGATATCGCATCAAGAAAAAACTACATTTAACGGAAGAACAAGACCTCAGAAGTTTTTTAATTACTATTTAAAAAGAACATCCAACGTTTTATTTCGTTGGATTTTTTTTGTTTCTGTTTCAATAAATTTCGCAACAAAATAAATGGCTTTTGGCACTTCGTATTTAGAGAGATTGGCTCCTTTTCTTAAACTAAGATTTAGTTTTTCTCTTAAAGACTTCTCGGCTTCGCTTGAAATGACATCTTCTTCAACAACAAGAACTAATTTTTCTCCTAGCACTGCATCAGTTAGCCCTGCAACAAAAAAACGCTGAGAAATCACTTGAAACAATTTCTTCTCAATCTCTTCAGGATGTAATTTTATTCCGCCAGAGTTAATTACATTATCAAAACGACCTAACCACTTGAATTCTACATCAGAGATTAACTCAACTACATCATTAGTAATAATTACACTTTCAGAAACTTTTGGTGCATTTATCACCAAGCATCCTCTTTGATCTTGAGAAATTGAAATGTTCGGTAATACTTGGTAATGTGATTGATATTTCTGTAAAGTATTTATTGTTGGCGTACTGTGACTAAAAATATTCAACTGATTAACTGCTATATGAGTAACCGTTTCTGTCATTCCATAAGTAGCATAAACCTCAGTCGACTGATCTTGTAATAACTTCAGTAAATCAAATGCTACTACTCCGCCTCCCACAATTAACTTATGGATGAGCTGAAGGTTCTCTAAAGAATTCCTCAATTGCAATGGAACCATTGCCGAGAAATCGTATTTTTTCCCCATTCCTTTTAAAGGGCTAGAACTTGGCTCAATTTCATCTAAATGCCATCCTAAAACAAGAGCTCTTACTAGCATCATTTTACCAGCAATATAATCTGTAGACATACACAATAACGCTGTTGTCTTTTCTGGCAAATCAAAAAACACTGCTGTTGCCAAAGCAGAATTTATCACAAACTCTTTTTTAAGTTTAATTAATTTTGGAGTTCCTGTAGATCCAGAAGTTTTTACATGGATAATATCATCAATAGAAAACCATTCTATCAAAAATTGATGGGTTCCACTAGAAAGTGTTTTGGAATATTCTACTAATTCTTCAACAGAAGAAAAAGAGAACCCATTGAGTTTAAAATCAATATGGAATTGATTATTTTTCATCTATCACCGGAATTTCCACCTTACCAAACAACTTGCTTTTCCAATTTGTCCATCCATATTTCTTAGAAAAAATGAAAAGCAGTATTGGATAAAACACAAAAACACCTATAAACATTTCTGCGCCTACAGCTGGATCTGAAGTATCCACATATAAAGCATCTGTTCTAAAGACCATCCAATCTGTAGTCACTAGAAACGCAGCAATAATGTTATTAGACGCATGTAATCCTAAGGCTAATTCTGTTCCTTCATCCATTAAAGTAGTTATCCCATAAAACAGGCCTGTACCAATATAAAATACCATTAAAATGTACCCTAGTTTTTCTACTTCTGGATTCATTCCATGTAACAACCCAAAAATAACAGAAGTAATAATTAACGGAAACCATCTATTTTTAACCAAAGTTCCAAAACCTTGCATTAAATACCCCCTAAAAATTAATTCTTCTGAACTTGTTTGAAAAGGTAAAAAAACAAAAGACACAAATACCAATGTAAAAAAAGGTACAGGTTTAAAATTCCAAACATAATCTTCTGGAGACAAATACATGCCCACAAACATTGCAACAATAGATATAGACCCCCACAAAACAAAAGCATAAAAAACACGGCTCCAATCCAATTTCTCTCTTGATGTTACAATAGAAATAAATTTCTTTCTATGAATAAATCGAACACATAGAAACAAGGCCAACAATGCAATCATAAAAGTAAAAATCATCAAGAATAAAAACAAACTAGAATTCATTCCTATATCCATAAAACTTGATTCTGCACCTTGCATAAACTTCTCCATATCGCCATCTACTTCAAAAAAAGCGGCTATCATTAAAGGAATACTAGCAAACTGGATTGCTACAAAAATTAATACCATGGTTAGAATGTACATCCAACTTTTATTCTTCCCTTCAAATCCTCTCTGTATAAAATCCATTCTCTATAAATTAAAATTCCATTTTTTGGAGTTGTTATATTTCAAACTCCCTTTGTCAATTTCTAAAGGGGCTTCAATATTATTTGTATATAAACCACCTGTTCCTAAGCCCTGTGGCATGGGGTTACCCTGTGTAAACGTCCATTGTGCAATGGCATTTAACCCTACATTACTTTCTAAGGCAGATGTAATCCACCAGGCTATATTTTGTTTTTCTGCATTTTCTATCCACTCAGTACTTCCTTTAAAGCCTCCAATTAAACTTGGTTTTAAAATAATGTATTGCGGTTGTATTGTTTGTAGGATTTCTTCCTTTTTTGTTACAGAAAAGACACCAATTAATTCTTCATCTAACGCAATTGGCAATGGTGTTTTTTCACATAAACGCGCCATTTCATTAAATTGCCCTTGCTTAATAGGCTGTTCGATAGAATGAATTTCTAATTCGGATAATCTTTTTAATTTATCTAAAGCATTAGCAGGGCTAAAACCTCCATTTGCATCTACACGCAACTCAATTTCTTTGGATGAAAATTCTTTTCTAATGGCCCTTAACAGCTCCATTTCTGTTTCAAAATCAATCGCACCAATTTTCATTTTAATACATGAAAAACCTGTTGCTAATTTTTCTTTTATTTGGGATTTCATAAAAGCCTTATCTCCCATCCAAACCAATCCATTAATAGGAATTGCTTGATTTCCTTTTGTAAATTCTGATGGAAACAAGTCGAAAGGTGTTTGACTTTGTAATGATAAAAAAGCCTGCTCTAAACCAAATTGAATGCTCGGAAACTCACAAAGTTCTTTTAATAGAATCGCTGTTCCTAATTGAATATTTTCACAGGCCCATTTCAGTTTCTCTTCATAATCGGGTCTGTCATCTACACTCAAAGTTCTTAGTATTCCACATTCACCAATACCTTGTTTTCCGTTATCATTTATAGTGATAAACCATGTTTCTTTGGTTTTTAAAACCCCACGAGAAGTTCCACTTGGCCTTTTAAAATTGAGAATGTATTTTTGGTACGTCGCTTGCATCAATATCTATTCCTTTTCGATATACCCCTTAAAATTATCCAAATATTTCTGATCCATATCTATAAAAAAACCTTTTAAATATGGAAACATGCAACTCATTATATAAGATTCACTTTTACAAACAACATCTTTTACAATTAAAGTAATGCCATTTTCTTCACTAAAATTATAGTCGTCTGTTTTAAGCATATCTTCAGCATCAAAATACAGTGTTACTTTTTGATTTGGAATATAGGCCATCACTTTTTCAGTCATAATAACGGTTTGACCATTATTATCAACCGTCATTTTATACTCGCTTCCAACTATTCCTGGTTTGATATTTATCGGTTCAATAGCGATTACTTCTGGCACCCATTCTTTTATGGAATTTTGATCGTTAAAAGCAGTAAAAACTTCTGACAAAGGCTTGTTTATTTCTACACGTACTTGATATGTAGTTTCTTTAATTAATAATCCTGTAGAAAAAAAGATGATTACCAATACGGTAACAATTCCTAAAATTATTTTAATTGCTTTCATTTTATATTATGATTTTGATCTTTTCATTCTTTTTCGGACATAGAAAATTAGAAGGAACAAAATAATCATAAATGGCCAAACAGTTAGCATAGAAACTAAAAAAGCTTTTACATTTTCAAAGCCTTGCTTAAAAGCATCGCCTATCTTGTTTCCAAAGCCTTCTTCACTACCTGCATTTTTTTTGTAAAAAGTAATGTTTAATGTAGAAAATGAGACTTGACTTTGTAAATATTTCAGTCTTCCTTCAGTAGCTTCAATATCTCCTCTCAGCTTCCCTAACTCTCTTTCTACATCTAAGATTTCTCTAACAGTTTTTGCCTTTTTTAAAATTTCTAAATATTTAGTTTCTAATGCTTTCTTTGTTTTCAACCTCGCTTCAACATCTAAAAACTGCTCTGTAACATCAGAAATATGAATATTTTTAGCATCAAACTTATCAACTCCTTTGGCAATTCCTTCTAGAACCAAGTCAAAGCTTTTTGCTGGAACTCTAACTGATATTGTAGTACTAATTCTATCGTCTGATTTGTATTGATTATCCCTAGCTATATACCCTTTATGTTTATTTACTAAATCTAGAACTGTTTTTCTAGTGGCTTCTAATTCTTTAGTTTCAAAAGTAACACTACCTGTTTTGATTAACTTTCTTTCTATCGCAGCCTTATCTTTTCTAACTATAGATGCACGCTTCATCTTGTCACCAGCTACAAAAGATTTTTCTGATAGATTACTATCATAATCCATTCCGTCGGCGTTGTAACTAACCGCGAACTCTTGTTTATCATTACAAGCAACCGCAAGTAAAACGATACTGATATACAGAACTATTTTTTTCATATTGATTTGTTTTATGGTTATAGTATTTGACCTAATCCAAAAAGAATGCCAAATAGAAAAGTACTCAATGCTACTTTTTTTAATTCGCCATCTAACGCTACTGCTTCTATATTTTTCACAACAAATAGCAGGTGTCTTAATAAAGGAATATAGGCAATCACAAATAAGAATTGTAGTGGACTTTTAAATTTTATTACAGTAAACAACAATGCAAATATGAAAGAAGCGATGATTAAAACATAGTGATACTTCTTTGAAAACTCTGCCCCGATTTTAACAACCAATGTATTTTTACCAACTTTTTGATCATTCTCTCTATCGCGCATATTGTTTAAATTCAATACTGCCGTACTTAACAACCCTATTGAAAATGCTGGAAGAAAAATGGTGAAATTGATTTCTTTTGTAAATAAGAAATAAGAACCTACAACGCTTAACAAACCAAAGAAAACAAACACAAAAACATCTCCTAAGCCACTATAGCCATAGGCCGATTTACCAACTGTGTATTTAATTGCTGCAGCTATTGATGCAACACCAAGTCCAAAAAACAAGATGGAATATCCAAAATTATCTTTTCCAAAAGAAACATAAATTAACAACAATGCGATTACCAATGTAAGTAGTGCGGCAACCACCATTGCTTGCTTCATTTGTTTTGGAGTAATCACTCCAGAAGCAACCAACCTTTTCTCTCCTGTTCTATTGTCATCGGTTCCTTTGATTCCATCACCATAATCATTCGCGAAGTTTGACAATACTTGAAAACCTATTGTTGTTAGAATGGCTAACCAGAAAATTGGTGATTCATAAAAATAAACTTCATTAATCGAAACTGTTGTATTGAATATTTTCTCAGAAATTCTAAAAGTAGCATCATAATTCCCTAAAATACTTCCAACAATAATTCCAGAAATTGACAATGGTAATGTTCTTAACCTTGCTGCTTGTATATATTTTTTTACATCCATGATTCTTTGCTGCTTTCTACTTTGTATAAAATATAATTGTATAGTGTTATTGCTCTATTTTCCTCCACACATGGAAGTGTTATTTTCCCTGATGCTGTTTGCAAAACAAGATTTACTACTTTTCTTCTTTTCTGAAAAATAGTTTGTTTTATTTTTATGTTTTGAACTTTGAAAAACGATAAATATGTTCCATGTGTCTCCACTCTTCCTTTACCAATCAATAAAATTTCTTCGTTAAATTGATAAAAGGCTTTTTGATATTTTAAGTGTATTAATAATAGTGTTACTGGAATTACAAGCATATTCGCCCACAACCAAGTTGTATCTTTTATTAAAAAGAGAATGATACAATTTAAAATGATAATTCCAATAGCGCTTCTAAAATACATTCTTAACAAATAATAGTTGTTTGGAACATATCGTGTTTCATCATCAACAGAACTATCTACATATAATAATTCTTTAATTATTTTTATCTGTTCAATTTTACAACCAATTATTCTAATTAATTTGTTTTGTTGCTTTTTAACTTTTCCGCTTACTGCTTGTTTAAATGTAACAAAGGAGATCCCCAATTTCTTTTTAATTGGATTTGTAGAAATGGTAATACTTTGGATTTTCCCTTTACTTAATAGGATTGATTTTTTAGTCAACAATCCCTGCGTAATCTCTAACGATTTGTCTTTTATAAATAAGGTTAGGTTGAAATGAAAAAGTAAAATTCGCACAAAAGAACTCAACACGCCAATTACAATAAGCATTAGAATAAAAATCACAAAAATGATAATACTATTAAAAATATCTTTTGGATTTACATCTGCGTAATTCCCTAAAACATCATTTTCCCCTATTCCAATAAACACATCGTTTAACTGCTGTAAAGCCCCAAAAACAAGGGCCATAAAAACCAATAAGTTTTGTAAATGGTTTTCGGTTAAGCTCACTTTAAACAACTCTTTAAAACCAATTTTTAATAAAGGCCTAGGTTGCTCAACATCTAGTTCTAATTGTTGCGTCTTTTTTTTAACCAGAGACAACGCCATCTTTAATGCCTGGGCCTTCTCATAGGTCAACGCTTTTATAGCAATTTCTGTATCCTTAGAACCTGCCGTTTCTATACTTACTTCATATACGTTTATGAGTTGCTGAATTAAGTTCTGTTTGAAATTTATATTCTGAATTCTATCGAAAGAGATAGAGGTGTTTTTCTTTTGCAGAATTCCTTCTTTTAAAACAAATTGTCCGTCATCTATTTTAAAAAGAAAATTGGTATACACCAAATAGGCTCGAATTAAAAAGAACACTAAAAAAACAACGATCCCTATATAAACATACACAAGAGTTTCTTCAGAAAACTTAGAAAATCGCTGAATAAATATGATCAATAAAATCCAAGTCGCTTTAAAAGCCTTGAATAGTAATTTTGCGTAGATTACTAAAATCCCTTTCGGGGATTGTTTTGAAAAATCAGTAAATAAAGAATCGTTAACCATTTATTTGTTGGTTAATGAATTCTTTAATTTTTAAGGCCTCTTCTTTTTTAATTCCTTTGATTACTAAATCGTTGCTACTATCTCCAGCTGTAAAAACATTCAGTGAAGCTAATTTAAAGAGTCTAGAAATTGGCGCCTCACTTATTTCTACATGCTGAATTCTAGAAAAAGGCACAGTGGTTACAACCTTAATTAAAACACCACTTTTATAGGTAACATCTTTATCTCTCAATACATATTTTCTTCTAGAAAAACCAATTCCAAATGCTATTAATAGTACAAAAAAGAGCAATACCAATACAAGGTAGATGTAGTTTACATATGGAAAAGACCCTATTTCTTCAACATTCGTTTCTAACAAGAATACTGCTAAAAAAAGAATAGTAAAAACGGATAGAATTGTAAGTATTAAAACTTTTAGATGGTCTTTATGAATTCTCTTAAAAGTTACTTTTGAAATGTCTGGAAGTTGTAAAATCTCAATATTAGAAAACTCCATAAAATTTTATTTAATTGCTTCTTGTATAGAAATCGCTTGTTTATTCTTTACTGCTTGAACAAAAGCTCCAGGGAACTTATGCACTATGGTTTTTCTGAATGACTTTGCTTCTTGATATGTTTTAAAAGAACCTAATCTGTATTTAAACATTCCATTCTCTTGAGACACCTGCACATTATCTATTGAAGAATACACTGGGCTTTCCTTTTTGTTTGCTCCAATCTGAACCGTAAAAACCAATGTTGGTATTAGAGGCTCTATTTCAACCATTTCTTCAGTATAAACCCGTATTGGTGTTTCAATGTTTTTAATTTCACTATCCACTTTTATTTTCTTAGGAGCTTTATCTCCACAAGAAATAAAAATTAAAAAAAGACTCAATAAAAATAGTTGTAGTGATTTCATAACTTAAAATTTTATAATTCGTTTGCCTGTGCAATTAACTCAGCGATATCTAACACCTTAACTTCAGCTTCTTTATCCTTAAACTTCACACCATCTGTCATCATTGTATTGCAATAAGGGCAACCCGTTGCTATAATTTCTGGATTTGTTGCCAATGCATCTTCAGTTCTTAACACATTAATATCTTTATCTCCTTTTTCGGGTTCTTTAAACATTTGAGCTCCTCCTGCTCCACAGCACAATGCGTTCGATTTATTCCGTTTCATTTCTGTTAAATTAACACCTAAACGTTTGATTAAATCTCTTGGAGACTCATATTCGTCATTTGCTCTACCTAAATAACAAGGGTCATGAAACGTTACTTTTTTATTTTTTAAAACAGTATTATTTATCGAAAGTCTGCCGTCAGCAATTAACTTTTTTATGTATTGTGTATGATGAAATACTTCATAGGTACCACCCAAACTTGGATATTCATTTTTAAACGTATTAAACGAATGTGGATCACAGGTAACGATGGTTTTTACTTCATAACCATTCAATACTTCTATGTTCATCATTGCCTGCATCTGAAACAAA
>JAESTN010000075.1 GCA_016763595.1 Flavobacteriaceae bacterium
ACTGGAAAAAATAATATTAGTGACCTATACGTAATTCCGGATAAAAATATATCCGGTGAGCTTGGTGTGTCTATTATAGTGGAAAGCAATAACGAAAACACGACCGCCAATTACTATAAATATACCTACGAAGAAACCTATGTAGTTAAAGCTCCTTATTGGTCAACGGATTCATTAAAAATTATTAGTGCGAATTCTAGAAACCCAATTTTAGAATTAATAAAAAAACCAAATAATGCTCTAGAAAGAAGAATATGTTACAAAACAATTTTTTCTAATACGATAATACAAACAGAAACGAACAGTCTATCTACAAGCTCTGTAAAATACGCTATTCGGTTTATTGCTCAAAAAAACTCAATTATTTGGCATCGATATAGCATGTTAGCAATACAACATATACAATCTTACGAGGCTTATACCTATTATAAAATCTTGAATAAACTTTCTACAGACGAGAATGTTTTCTCTCAAGTACAACCAGGTTATCTTCAAGGTAATATTTTTCCTACTAAAGATACTGACAATACTGTCATTGGTTTTTTTGAAGTAAATTCAGTCTCTAAAAAACGCTTCTTTTTTAATTTTAGTGATATTTACCCTGTTCATAACATCAATTTTCAAGGAGATTGTCTATTCTTACTTGAATGGCCTTTTTTAATTGACCCACTTAATAACGCTAATGAGGCTTATGGTTCTCCTCTCATAGCTGCGATAACATATTTTAGACTTGTTTATGCTAAAGAAAATGGAAGCCTGGAACGTCCCTATTTTGTAGTACCAATTCAATGTACAGATTGCAGATATGCGGCCTCTAATATAAAACCTCCTTTTTGGATAGACTAAGATGAAAAAAACAGTTCACAATATAAAACATACAGGCAATAGGCAGACTTTTCTTCTTTGTATAACAATGCTACTTCTTTTCAACAACTGTGTTGAAGAGATTGAGTTTAATGATTCTTCTTTTGACAAATTATTAGTCGTACAGGCTGCATTAACAGATGAATATAAAATTCATGAAGTAAAATTATCAAGAATCAGCACCCTAAATGCAGCTGAAGTCGTTGATACGCATGAAGAGAACGCAATAGTATCAATAATTGAAGATTCACAAATAACATACAACTTTCAAGAAAAAGCTCATGGTGTCTATGAATCAATTTCTCCTTTTAAAGCTGTATTCGGAAAACAATATTCTTTACAGATTAAAACACCCGATGGAGAAATTTATGAATCTACTTTAGAAGAGATTCAAGGAATTAATAACATTGATGAGGTATATGCTGAACCAGACACCGATTTCTATGGAGTTGAAGGACTCACCATTTCTGTAAAAAGTACTAGCTGTGATAAGAATGCTAAATACTACAAGTATACCTATACTGAAACCTATAAAATTATTGCTCCCTACTATTCAAAGTTCGCACTACGTGTTCTTTCAGATGTGTTCCCTTGGAAAGTAGAAAAATATTATCAAAATGAAGATCGAGAAGTTTGTTACAATACTATTAATTCAAAGAAAATTATACAAACGGAAACAAGTTCACTAAGTGAAAACAAGGTGATACTTCCCGTCCGTTTCATAAAAAAGAATGACACAATTATTGCCCATAGATACAGCATAGAAGTGAAACAACATGTACAGTCTTATGAGGCATACACCTATTTTAAAACCTTAAGTAAGCTTTCACATACTGAAAATGTTTTTTCTCAAACACAACAAGGATTTTTACAAGGAAATGTGATGCCTACTGTAAATCAAAAAAACAAGGTTGTAGGTTTCTTTGAAGTAAATTCAACTTCTAAAAAAAGACTCTTTTTTAACCATACAGACCTATTTCCAGATCATTATATTAATACACGTACATCTTGTGAAGTTTTTGCCCCACCGTTATTTCAAACACACCCCACTGGATTCTATACAGATTTCTCTCCTTTAGTAAATGCAATTAAAGCGGGGTATCTCTATACTGAAGATAATGGAGCCCCAAGTGATAATTTACCAGGCCCATTTCAAATAACAACAAAAAAGTGTGGAGATTGTCGAGTAGATGGCAGCATTGTTAAACCTAATTTTTGGATAGATTAAAAAAAATAAACATGAAAATACAACAGATTACCTTAATCCTTTTTACTTTTTACTTTTCAAGTATACAGAGTCAAGTAACTCTAAATAATGAACAAAAAGAATTCGTAAGAAAAATTTCTCAAGAGCAAATATTTATTCATTTTAATTCTAATTTTTTAATTACTGGAGAACGTTTATTTTACAAAGTGTATACCCAAAATACCACTACTAAAAACTTAAGTACGCTTAGTAAAATAGCCTATATAGCTATTGTAAATAGTAAAAAAGAAACGGTACTTGATCAGAAAATAAAATTAACAAATGGGATTGGCTTTGGAGATTTCTTTATTTCTACCCCTTTAACAACAGGTAATTATAAGCTTATTGGGTATACACAGTGGATGAAAAATAAAAACCTCTTTTTTGAAGAGGACTTGTATATTTATAATGCTTTTACCAACCCTCCTAAAATTCTTGCCCATACAAAAGAAAAACAACCCAACAAAAACTTAAAAACGTATGCGAAAAGAGAAAAAGTTACACTACCTATTTCTACGATAGCGCTAGATAGTGCTCAAGGAGATTTTTCAATTTCTGTAAAGAAAGTAAATCCATCATTATTTCCAGAAAAAATGACTAGTGAACAGTTTTCAATAAAGAAAAACCAAACAAACTTGGTAATTAGTAGTGCAAATAAAAAGTTTTCCATACCCGAATTTAGGGGGGAGTTATTGTCTGGGATTGTTGCGAGTAAAAACAACAATAACATAGAAAACTTGAAAGTAATCCTATCATCAATACATAAAAATGGCAGTACACAAATAACAAATACGAATACAAAAGGCGAGTTTCATTTCAATATAACAACCAGCTTAGAAAAAGAGAATCTAAATATTCAATTAGATGTCGATGGGGTTTCAAATTATTCGATATCCCTGTTAAAAAAGTTCCCTGTAGATTATAGCCAATTGCAGTTTAAAGAAATAACAACGTCGAGAGAGGTCAATAACATCATTAAAAGTAAAAGTATTCACTTGCAAATTGAAAATGCATATAGCGTTATTAAAACAGATTCCATACAAGAAGACACTTACAATTTCAAATTATATCAACAAACGCCTTTAACTTTTGTGCTAGATAAATACAAGCGATTTAATACTATGGAAGAAACGGTAATTGAAGTAATCCAGAGTTGTTGGATAGAAAACAAAAATGGCAATTACACCTTTTATGTTAGGGATGAGAACTTAGTGAATAACAAATTATTTAAACCTTTAATTATCGTTGATGGTCATATCGTTACTGATCATAATGAGTTGGCAAATTTTCATCCAAGAAAAATTAAAACAGTACATGTTTTTAGAAAGAAACACATTATAAATTCAAAACAATATCATGGTACGATCAATGTAGAAACTTTTAAACTTTCATTTAAACCAGATGAAACCAAAATATTTAAATTAAATACACGTAACATTTCAAAAGAGAAAATATATTTCAAACAAAGTTACGCTAAGAATAAAGACCTAAGAATTCCAGACTACAGAACTCAATTGTATTGGAATCCAACAATAAACGGTAAAGAAATCAACTTTTACACGTCAGATGTTACTGGGGTTTTTGAAATTAATATTGAAGGATTTTCAAATACAGGAAAGCCAATTTCTTTAAAACAATATTTTAAAGTAGAATAGTTTTTTTTGAGTACTTTTAGTTTTTATAAACGTAGTTTTTGAATTTCCTAGCACACATCTATTTATCTAACGACAATACCAATATTCTGATTGGCAATTTTATTGCTGATGGAATACCTGGCAATAAGTTCGATCATTATTCGAAAGAAATAAAACAAGGAATTCTCTTACACAGAGAAATAGATACCTTTACCGATGCTCATGAAATTGTTCGTAAAAGCAAAAGAAGATTACATGCCCGTTACAAACACTACAAAGGCGTAATCATAGATATATTTTACGACCATTATTTAGCTAAAAACTGGCATCATTTCTCAGAAATCCCTTTAGATATTTATGTGCAATCTGTCTATGCATTATTAAAAGATAACTTTGATATCCTGCCAGAAAAAACACAGCATTTATTACCCTATATGATAGAGTATGATTGGCTGTACAACTATCAATATACCGAAGGAATTCGAGAAGTTCTCAATGGCATGAATCGTAGAACAAAAGGAATCTCTCAAATGAACCTAGCCATAGAAGACTTACAAAACCTAGATACTGAGTTTGAAAAGGATTTTATGCTTTTTTTCGAAGAATTACGTGTCTTTTCGAACCAAAAAATCAAACAAATTAGCCAAACACAAACCTAATTATGAAAAAAATACTTTCTCTTGCTGTTGTAGTATTACTTATTACCAGCTGTACTACTAAAAAGGAACACAAAGTAACTGG
>JAESTN010000076.1 GCA_016763595.1 Flavobacteriaceae bacterium
TATTAATTCGCTTAGAACAAGAAGCTAATTATCCACAAAACATCTTATTTGCACAAAGTAATTTAATGAAAGGATATTACCAATCTAACCTGTTTAAAGAAGCGGTAACCTATGCAGAAAAAGTATTACAAAAAGACAAGCTAGATGAAAATGTAGAATTTGACGCGAAAATTATTATTGCACGTTCTGCTTTTAAAACGGACGATTTAATTAGAGCAGAAGAATTTTATAATGAAGTTGAACGAAATGCAAATGGAGAATTAAAAGCAGAAGCTTTATACTTTAATGCCTACTTTAAAAATCAGAATAAAAAATACAAAGCGTCAAATAAAATAATTCAAACCTTAATTGCTGATTATTCTACCTATAAATATTGGGGTGTAAAAAGCTATATTATTATGGCTAAAAACCATTACGGCTTAAAAGATGCCTACCAAGCAACTTATATTTTAGAAAACATCATTAAAAACTTTAAACAGTTTGACGATGTGATGTTGGATGCTCAAAAAGAGTTATCAAACATAAAAATGAACGAAGCAAAAACAAACGAATCTGTAACCCCTAACAACAACTAAAGAGATTTAAAAATGCGAAAAATTGTATTCACACTTTGTTTATGTACATTCAGTACTCTGGTATTTTCTCAAGACAACAACCAAGCAAAAGACACGTTAAAAACCACAGTAATTAATGTTGTTACTTCCTATACGCCTACGATCTCTGATGCTTTTAAAATTAAAAAGAATCCAAAAATTCAGTTAGGTGCTAAAATCAAAAAGAAACAACTAAAATATCAAATATTCTCTGCTCCTGTTGCCTCAACATTCATTCCTAAAAGTGGTGTTGCTAAAGGAATTAACATGGGTGTCAAAGAACGTTTATATCAAAATTATTTGGCTGCTGGTTTCGGAAATAACACCACGCCATTTATTGAACTATTTTTACACCATGCAACTCGTTTTGAAAATGAATTTGGTGTATATGCTAAATACATTTCATCAGAAAACAGTATTGATGAGACGCCATTGAATAGCAATTTTTCTAATATGAATTTTGGCGCATTTTACAAGCAAGAAGAGCGCTACTATACTTGGAAAATTGGTGCTGATTTTGAAAAAAACACGTATAATTGGTATGGGCTACCCAGCGCAACCAATTTTATTCCAACTACCATAACCGCAATTAATGAAGAACAATCTTACACAAGTTTAGCTATTGAAGGAGAACTTATTTTTGAAGATTTTTACATGAATTCTAGTAAAATGAATGTATCCTTATTTTCTGATGGTTTATCTAGTAAAGAACTACGCTTTACAATGAACCCTCAGTTTCAAATTCCGTTAAAAGGAATTGGAAGAAAATTTAACGATTTAATTTTAGACACTTCCATCGATTATGTAAACGGAGAATTTGCACAATCCTATAGTTCTACATCAAAACTAGAGCATAGTTTCTTTACCGTGGGCCTGCTGCCTAAATACAATTTTGAGTACAATGATTTCACCTTCAATTTAGGGGCGAAAATCTATTTTACCTCAGATTTAGAAAACAAAATAAGTCAACTTTACGCCTATCCAGATGTAAACATCCAGTACCCTTTAGTTGCTAATTACGTGAACTTCTATATTGGTGCAAATGGAGATTTAAAAACAAATACATATAAAGACTTCGCTTCAGAAAACCCATATATATCACCGACACAATTTATTACCCAAACCAATATGAAATACAATTTCTTTGGAGGTTTTAATGGTAAATTCACCCCTGATGTTAGTTATGATATTAAAGCAAGTTATAGTGATGAAGATGACAAAGCATTATTTATTAGAAATAATTCAAAATCTGACGGAATAAACGCTACAGGCCTTTTAGGGTATGAATACGGAAACTCTTTTTCTTATATCTACGATGATGTCACAACGCTTTCAATTTCTGGAGAATTAACGGTAGACGTTAACAGAAACTTGGTTGTAGGGGCAAATGGTGCGTTTAATTCGTACACGATGACAAACCAAACAGAAGCTTGGAATTTACCTCAACTTACGGGTGAGATTTTCGCCAAATACAAAAGAAACAAATGGTATGCTAGCACAAATATCTTCTTTGTATCTGACAGAAAAGATATTGAATATAGTGGTGTGTATCCTTCTGCTGTTAGCAAAACAGTACCTTTAGAATCTTTTGTTGATGTAAACTTAAATGGAGGGTATCATTTTAATGATAAGTTTACAGCCTTTATAAAAATGAACAATGTGTTGAACTCAGACTATCAACGTTTTAGTAATTTCAATGTTCAAGGATTTCAAGTATTAGGTGGAATCAGTTATAAATTTGATTTCTAAAAAGTTGCTAAAAAAAGTCTTATTTTAGACAAATGTTAGCTACCGTTTCCTATTATATAACCGCAATTGTTTGTTGTATTGCAGCATTTGTAATTCAACGTATTTATTACAAAGAGAAAAGCAAAAACAACTCTTCTTTTTCTGTTCAAGGAATAAAATGGTTTGCATTGGCTATTCTTTCATGGGGCATTGGTGCACTCGTAAACATACTTCTTAGTAGCTTTTTTAATGTTTCGAGTCAAGATTCTTTAATTGTTAGCTTTGGTGTTTTCTTTTCTTTATTAAATTCGTTATTTATTTTACTCTCTATTCCGTCCATAGAACATCATGGTAAAAGAAACTTAGTCATCCGAATCATTGAACGTTTTACACACAAAGAGGTTTTTATCATTTTTGGCGGTATCTTATTTATGATTTCTTCAGTTTTCTTGATTTCATTTTACAGTAACAATCAAGACAATACAAGCAATAATGCAATTTGGTTACTAGACATTCCAATATCACTAATCGTTGCTTTTGCACTGCTACAAGAATTAAATAAAGCATTTAAAAATCGCGGAATGCGGTTTATGTACCTACCGACTTTTGCGCTGTTTTTATTAATTGTTATTGCTGTAACACATAGAATTATTCCTGTTGATCAAGTTGTAAATTGGTTTTCAGAGACTACTTGGAATTTAATAGGTGTTATTACAGGATTGTCTTTCAAGTTCTTATTCATCTTATTGTTTACGATTTTATTATATAGTTGGAAATTACTAGCAGAAAAAGAACAACAACAATCAGAATTTATAAAAACAAAAGTGTCTAATCTATCTTTAGAAAAAGAGAAAGAGACCTTATTAATTGCGAATGAAAGTCATTTAGACACCATTAAACATTTAAAATCTGAATTAAATCAGCAGAAAAAGAAATACAAAA
>JAESTN010000077.1 GCA_016763595.1 Flavobacteriaceae bacterium
GTGTTGCAATACGTACATTTAACATAATTTCTCTTCCTTCTGCTGGAAAAGAAGCCATAGAATAAGCTCTTTCTACAGTCTCAGTATTTTTCATTACCAGAGGCCATAATTTAAACTTATCCCATTCAGGTTTGAACTTATCTGGAGTATCGTGTTCTTCTGGGTGTGCTGTCACATCCATATCAGAAAACTTTACTTCACAAGCTGGAATTTCAATTTGAATATATCCCCCTGCTTTGTAGCCCATATCTTGAGGTATCTCTACCACAAATTCCTTAATAAAAGTAGCTACATTATAATTTCTAACTACGACTGCATCCCATTTCTTAATTCCAAAAATTTCTTCTGGAATAGAAATATCCATGTCTTGTTTTACTTTTACTTGACACGATAAACGAATTCCGTGCGCCAATTCTTTACGTGTAAAGTGAGGTGTTTCTGTTGGCAAAGCTTCACCTCCACCAGAGTTCACATGACATTCACATTGAACACAGGTTCCACCACCACCACAAGCAGATGGTAAAAATATTTTTTCTGCTCCTAAAGTTGTCAATAAAGACGCCCCCGAGGCAACTTCAATTGTTCTTTCTCCGTTAATGGTAATTTTAACTGGACCCGACGGAGATAATTTTTGTTTTACAACCAATAACAATCCTACTAATATCAATAAAATTAATAGAAATGCAATGACTGTTATTGCTACTGTTCCACCTGTACTTACTGCTAATATCATCTTCGTCTATTCGTTTTTTGAATTGTCCTTGATTGCTTCTACTTCTGCTTTGATTTTCTCAATCGCTACCTGTGGAATTGTATCTCCTTTGTCATTTCCAGCACCTCCAGTTAGCATTCCTCCAAAACTCATGAATCCAATTGCCATCAATCCAGTAATGATAAATGTAATTCCCAACCCTCTTAATGCTGGTGGAACATTCGAATATCTTATTTTTTCACGAATTGCTGCAATGGCTAAAATTGCTAAAAACCATCCAATTCCAGATCCAACACCGTACGTTACTGCCAAACCTAAACTTTGAATCTCACGTGATTGCATGAATAATGACCCTCCTAAAATTGCACAGTTTACCGCGATTAACGGTAAGAAAATCCCCAATGAATTGTATAAGGATGGTGAAAATTTTTCAACAATAATCTCTACCAATTGAACCATGGTTGCAATGGTTGCAATAAACATGATAAATGATAGGAAACTTAAATCGTAGTCTGCATATTCTTCTCCCAACCAAGACAATGCGCCAGGTTGTAAAAGGTATTGATCTAAAACCCAGTTTAAAGGTACAGTGATCGCTAATACAAAGATAACTGCTGCTCCAAGACCAACGGCTGTACTTACTTTTTTAGAAACTGCAAGGTAAGAACACATTCCTAAGAAGGTTGCAAATACCATGTTGTCTATAAATATCGATTTGAATAATAACTCTATATGTTCCATAATTCTCTAGTTCTCTTCAATTAATGCTTCGTTCTTACTACGCTGTACCCAGATGATGATTCCCAATGTAATCAAAGCCATCGGAGCCAATAACATAAATCCGTTATTCTCGTATCCATAAGCATACGCGCCTGTTTTTTCGATTGGATCTCCCAATACTTTAAACCCTAATAAGGTTCCAGAGCCTAATAATTCTCTAAAAAATCCTACAATGACTAAAATAACTCCATACCCAAGAGCATTTCCAATTCCATCAAGGAATGAACGCCAAGGTTTGTTTGCCAATGCAAAAGCTTCAAAACGTCCCATGATGATACAGTTTGTAATAATCAATCCTACGAAAACCGATAAGGTTTTACTCAATTGATATGCAAATGCTTTCAACACTAAATCCACGATAATTACCAAAGCAGCTACTACAATCAGCTGAACGATAATTCTAATTTTAGATGGAATGATATTTCTCATTAATGAAATCACCACATTTCCGGCTCCCAATACAAAAAGTACTGCGATTGCCATTACTATGGATGCTTCTAATTCTGCCGTAATTGCCAATGCTGAACAGATTCCAAGTACTTGTATCGTAACTGGATTGGTATCTGTTAGTGGGTCTGTTACTAAATTACTATCTTTAAAAAGTCCCATTTTTTAATTATTTTTTAAATGAATAAAGTAAGACGAGTATACTTTTAATTCTGATCTAATCATTGCTGCAACGCCGTCACCCGTAATGGTTGCACCTGCTATTGCATCAACTTCATTGTCGTTTTTATCGATATTCGTAGGATCTGCATTCCCTTTTGAAACTGCAATTCCTTTGAATTGATTCGATGCATCTAACATGTTTTCACCAATGAAATCATCCATAAAAAAACGCTTGTTGATATTCGCTCCAAGACCAGGAGTTTCTCCCTTGTGATCCATGAAGATTCCTTGAACAACCATATTTTCATCCATAGAAACATATGCCCAAATTGCATCCCACAATCCTTTTCCTCGAATCGGAACAATGTAAAAAATAGTCCCCTCTTTTTTCCCAAGGAATAATGGCAACTTTCTTACATAAGAAGCATCTTTTGCTGCAGCTTGTTCTTTTTTGATGTCAATTAGATAGGCTTTACCGTCTACCTTCACCTCTTTTCCTTGAATAACTAATTGTTTTACAATATATTTCGAAAATTCAGCCGCTACTTTATCCGCAGAAATCATTGCTACTGAACCAGGTTCATTTTCGTTTACGCCCATTGCATACAAAATGTTTTGTTGCTTTTCGAGACGTTTATTCTCATCTATATTCGGTTTTAAAGCTGATGCTGCAAACGCTAAAATAGATCCAACTATAAATACCATTCCGATTGCGAATAGTATTGTATATGAATTTTTATCTGTTCTTTTTTCCATCGTTATGTCAATTTTGCTTTTAACCGTTTTAGTCTTTTCTTTACATTCCCTTGAACAACATAATGATCAATTGTTGGAGCAAACACATTCATTAATAGAATTGCTAACATCACTCCTTCTGGATATGCTGGATTGAATACTCGGATCAATATTGATAAGAAACCGATTAAGAAACCATAAATCCACTTTCCTTTGTTGGTTTGTGATGCTGTTACTGGATCAGTCGCCATGAAAACAACTCCAAAAGCAAATCCACCAATGATTAGGTGATGCCAAAATGGGGTATTCATTAAAGCATAAAACTTGCTACTTTCTCCTATAATACCTGCATCTGCAATTGCGTTGAAAATCAATCCCATTGCCAAAGCTCCAAGTACACCACTTAACATGATTCTCCAGCTCCCAATCTTTGTGAAGACTAAAAATAAGGCTCCTAAAATGATTAATAAAGTAGAGGTTTCTCCTACAGAACCAGGTATGAATCCGTAAAACATATCCCAAATTGAATACACAACCTCTTTTCCTTGTGCCAAGGCTCCTAGCATGGTTTCTCCTGAAATTGCATCTAGTTTTTCTCCTGCTACAATTGCTTGATCTCGCGCTACAGCTCCTTCAACCCACACTTTATCTCCACTAATCCAAGTTGGATATGCAAAGAATAAAAATGCTCTAATAGTTAATGCTGGATTTAAGATATTCATCCCTGTACCTCCAAACACTTCTTTTCCGATTACGACACCGAAAATTACAGCTACAGA
Organism: Flavobacteriaceae bacterium; assembly: GCA_016763595.1. Lineage (GTDB taxonomy): Bacteria > Bacteroidota > Bacteroidia > Flavobacteriales > Flavobacteriaceae > Polaribacter. The sequence continues at coordinate 3,616 of JAESTN010000077.1, forward strand.
CAACATCCATAAAGGAATATCAACTGGAACAATTAAAGGAACTAACATTCCTGTTACTAAATATCCTTCTTCAATTTCGTGCCCTTTAATTACTGCAAATATAAATTCAACCAATAATCCTACTCCGTAAGAAACAAGTACCAATGGTAAAATCTTAACTGCCCCAATAAAGAAGTTCTCTAAATTCCAGAATTGACCACTAAAGAAAGACATTCCAGAAGTAAAGTTTCCATTTACTGCTATGTTGTGTTGAAAACCTGCATTAAACATACCGAAAATTAAACATGGCACTAAAGCCATAATTACAATATTCATGGTACGTTTTAAATCATCAGCTGCCTTAATATGAGTTCCTCCGTGAGTTGTCTCATTTGGCAAATATAAAAAAGTATGGATTGCGTTAAACGCAGGCGCCATTTTTGTCCCTTTATATTTTTCTTTTAAATTATGTAAATTTTGTTTTAAGCCCATAACCTTATCCTAATTCTTCTCTCATTAAATCCAACCCTTCACGAATAATTTTCTGATGTGGTTGTTTTGATACACAAACAAATTCTGTCAAAGCAAAATCTTCTGGAGCTATTTCATACGCACCTAAAGCTTCCATTTCGTCTAAATCTTTATACATACACGCTTTTAACAATTGCATTGGATAAATATCTAACGGAAATACCTGTTCATAAGAACCCGTCACAACAAATGCTCTGTGCTCTCCATTTGTATTTGTATTTAAATCGTATTTTTTCTTTGGTGTCATCCAAGAAAAAGTGAATGCTCTTGTAGTAGATACTTTATCAAAAACTGGCTTGTTCCAACCAAATAATTCATAATCATCTCCTTCTGGAATTGCTGTGATTTGATTGTCGTAATACCCCAAAGCTCCTTCTAAAGAAACCTGAGTACCAGACAATACATTACCACTAATAATTCTAAAGTTATCTGTATTTAAATTCCCTTTTACAAGTGTAGAAATTGTTGCTCCTGGATATGCAGTGATGTATTTAGGTTTCGCAAATTGAGACCCTGTTAAAGCAACTGTTCTTTTTGCATTGAACTTTCCTGTTAACAACAATTCTCCAATCACCACTAAATCTTGTGCAGTAACTACCCAAATAACCTCTCCTTTGTTGATCGGATCTAAATTGGCTATTTGTGTGCTCACATTCCCAATAGGGTGTGGGCCAACTAAACCATGTAATTCAGCTCCTTTTACTCCATTAAACGGAGATAAGGTTGAGTCTTTTGAAATTGAAACATGTACTTTCCCATCAGTTAATTTTCCTAAAGCAGTAATTGCTTCTTGAATTTCAGCTTCTTTTCCTTTTAAAGCATAATCTAAATCTGCTGCTAAAGGAGCGCTGTTATACCCTGAAACGAAAATTGATTTTGGTGCTTGATTGGGATTTGCAACAACATCATAAGGACGTTGTTTTACAAATGGCCAACAACCCGAAGACAGTAAATGCGTCTTTACTTCTTCGGAGGACATTTTTGATGCCTCTTTTTTACCAAAATCTGCAAATTGCTGTGAAGCATCTGCTGCGATTCTAATTTCTAATACTTTTCTTCTTTCACCTCGAATTACCTCTACAATTTTACCACTAACTGGTGATGGAAATAAAATACGGGCATCACTTTTTGAATAAAAAAGTGTTTCACCTGCTTTTACTTCTGCTCCAACTTTTGCTAAAACTTTAGGAATAATTCCGTGAAAATTCTCTGGCTTAATTACATAAACACCACCAACTGAAATATCAGTTGTTGTCTGTTCTGCTTCACCAATAAGTTTGATATCCAAACCTTTCTTTATACGGATGTCTTTTGACATAAAAATATGACTTTTAATTCTCTTAAAAAAACATGCAAATTTAAAAATTTTGAAAGTGTTCGTGCACCAAAAACACTTTTATCTTAAAGAAGATACTTTATTTATACCTGTTCTAAATAGCAAGGTGTTTTAACTAATTTAATATTTAGTACGTTTGTAATTACACAATCAAAAAAAACATCAAATTACGTTGACTGCTTATTTCAGAAAAAAACACCTACTTACTTTTTTACTTTTCTTTATTTTCAATTTTACAATTGCTCAGAAAAATATTAAAAGTATCCAATTAAGAGTTTTAGAAAAGGATAATTTCTCTACTATTTTTCCTTTGGGTAAAACGTTCGAGCTTTCTTTTGACGACTTAGATGCCGATCAAAAAGAATACTCTTACAAAATAGAACATATGACTTTTGACTGGAAACCTAGCGCTATTTTTTCGAATGAATTTATAGAAGGTTTTCAAGAAAACATAATTTCAAACTACGAGAATTCGTTCAATACATTACAAAACTACACAAATTACAGAGTTCAAATTCCGAATAGAAATACGAGAATTACAAAAAGTGGAAATTACTTGCTTTCTGTTTTAAACGACGCTAACGAGGTAGTATTTACAAGAAGGTTCACTTTATATGAGAACAAATCTACCGTTGGAGTAACTGTCTTAAGGAGTAGAAACACATTAACAAGCAACCAAAAACAAACGGTTCATTTTACGATCAATTACAATTCTAATGAAATCAAAAACCCTAGCCAAGAACTAAAAGTGGTGGTTTTACAAAATGAAAATTGGAATTCAGCCATCTCAAATTTAACTCCACAGTTTTTTAAAAGAAATCAATTGGTCTATAAATACTATGACAAAGCCAATTTTTGGAGCGGAAATGAATATTTAAATTTTGACAACAAGCAAATACGAAATAGCACCATACAAATAGCGAATGTTGAGAAAAAAGACATTTACAACAGCTATTTATACCTACAAGAAAAAAGAAATCAAAAATCATATACCTATTTCCCCGACATCAATGGCCAATTTGTGATTCGTACAACTGAAGGCGTAAATGCGTATACTGAAGCAGATTATGCACTAATTCATTTTACATTAAAATCAGAAAAAATCACAAACAAAGAAGTATATATTTATGGCGCTTTTAACAATTTTAGCTTGACTTCTGAAAACAAAATGACTTACAATACAACTCAAAGAACATATGAAGCTTCAATCTTGTTAAAACA
>JAESTN010000003.1 GCA_016763595.1 Flavobacteriaceae bacterium
CAAAAAATCACCATAAAAACAATTGCGAAGGAACTAGGTGTTTCTACTTCAACCGTTTCGAAAGCCTTGAGTGATAGTCATGAAATAAGTACCGAAACAAAAGAAAGAATTAGAGCTTTTGCGAAATACAGTAATTACAAGCCAAACAGCCTGGCTTTGCAGTTGCGAAACCAAAAAACGAAAGTAATTGGGGTCATCATCCCTAAAATTGTACATCACTTTTTTTCTACAGTAATAAGTGGCATTGAAAATACAGCTACAGAAAGAGGGTATAATGTGATGATTTGCTTCTCAAATAACTCTTATAAAAGAGAAGTAGAAAATTTAGAGGTTTTAACAAATGGAAGCGTAGATGGTTTGTTGGTTTCATTATCAAAAGAAACCTTAGAGAATCATGAGTCGTTGCATTTTCAAAACTTGATTGAGAATGAAACTCCGTTGGTGATGTTTGATAGAGTGGATGACAGAATTCAGTGTGATAAAGTAATTGTTGATGATAAAGGAGCTGGATATAAAGCAACAAAATATTTATTAGAAAGTGGTTGTAAAAAAATCGGCTTGATTACGACTCCACAGCACATTACTGTTGGTGCTTTACGTAGAGATGGTTATGAAAGAGCCTTGAGGGAAAAAGGGATTTCCATTGATAGAAAAATGATTGCCGAGGTAGATGAAGAAAAGGTGTTGCATGATGAAATATCAAGGTTGTTTGAACAAGAAATTGACGCGATTTTTGCTGTAAATGAAATTTATGCAGCTGTAGCGATTCGAATTGCAAAAGAAAAAGGCTTGCGAATTCCACAAGATGTTTCAGTGATTGGATTTACAGATGGATTGATCTCAGAATATTCATCTCCATCAATTACTACCATTGTGCAACATGGCTATACTATGGGCAAACAAGCAGCAGAATTATTGCTCGATAGAATAGAAAATAAAAATAATATTAAAGAACCTCAAACAAAGGTGATCTCTAGTAATTTAAAGGTTAGAGAGTCTAGTTTGTAGCTGTCTTTTACTGCTAAAAAAAGGAAGAGTAAAAAATGTTTTTAATTTTTTTAAATAAAAAATTATACCTTTGGCTCTTAAATAAGCTTATCAATAGTTTTACATTTCACACTTTAAATGTATTGATAAGTCGTAGCGCTTATCGTAATATTAACTAATATATTCGATAATGAATAAGCGTAAATTAAGTTTCTGGGGAATTTGGAACATGAGTTTCGGATTCTTAGGAATACAATTTGGATTTGCCCTTCAGGGTGGATTTATGTCTAGAATTTTTCAAACTCTCGGTGCCGAAAAGGATGATATTCCTATGCTTTGGATTGCCGCGCCATTAACAGGTTTACTCGTGCAGCCAATTATTGGTTATATGAGCGATCGAACTTGGAGTGTAAAATGGGGAAGAAGAAAACCTTATTTTTTGGTAGGAGCAGTTTTAAGCTCTTTGGCACTTTTCTTTGTCCCGCATTCACCAGCTTTATGGATAGCCGCAGGGATTTTATGGATTCTTGATGCGTCTATAAATATTTCTATGGAACCATTTAGAGCATTGGTTGCGGATAAACTTCCGGAATCACAACGGTCTTACGGATTTGTTGTACAGGCACTTATTATTGGTATCGGTACTTGGATTGCAAGTAATTTACCTTGGATGGTTTCGCAATTCGGCGTAAGTAATGCTGCCGAATCTGGAGTATTGCCAATGTCGGTTAAAGTTGCTTTTGCAATTGGCGCATTTGTGTTTTTAGCAAGTGTATTATATACCGTTTTTACAACTTCCGAATATCCTCCAGAAGATATGGAAGAGTTTAAAAGAGAGAAAGCAAAGAAAAATAATTTTATCCCAGATATTTTAAACAACATAGGAACAATGCCATTGACAATGAAAAAACTAGGAGTGATTCAGTTTTTCTCATGGTTTGCATTTTTTACCATGTGGAGTATGGCAAACCCTGCATTGACAGAACACGTTTTTCATACACCTGCTCCAATTGCAGCTGCTTATGATATGACTATCTCAACTCAAAAAATTGCTTTTGACATTGCCAATACTGCATTTCAAGAATCTTCAAATGCTGTTGGCTCTGCAATGGGAGTTTACGGGTTATCATCTATGGTATTTGCTCTTATTTTAGTGTTTTATACATCTAAAAGAAGAATAAATAGAAAATTGGTTCACATGTTTTCTTTAATACTCGGAGGTATGGGCTTCTTATTAATGTCTTATACATCACCAGAAAACTTAAAATATAGTTTTATTTTAATCGGCTTTGCTTGGGGAAGTATTTTGTCTATGCCTTATGCAATGTTGTCTAGTTCTGTAGATCCTAAGAAAATGGGTGTAATAATGGGAATCTTTAATATGTTTATTGTAATTCCTCAAATTATTGCAGCATTAGGAGGTATAAACTTCGTATCGGGGTTGTTAGGAGATGAAGCAATTAATGCAATGACTGTTGCAGGTGTAAGTTTAATAATAGCCGGTTTGTGTAATTTATTAATTACAAATAAAAATGCCATTACATATCAACCTACAAAATAGATTAATGCGTAAAAAAGGATTCATATTTGATTTGGATGGTGTTATTGTTGATACCGCCAAATATCATTTTATAGCTTGGAGAAACCTTGCTAATAGTATAGATATAGATTTTACAGAACTACAAAACGAACAATTAAAAGGAGTAAGTAGGGTAAAATCTTTAGAAAAAATTTTAAAATGGGGAGGTAAAGAGATTTCAGAAAATCAATTTTCCAATCTAATGCAACAAAAAAACGAGGACTATTTAAGTCATATTGATAAAATGGACAATCAAGAAATTTTACCAGATGTGTGTAAAGTTTTAGATTTTTTAATAAAAGAAAAACATGGAATTGCTTTAGGATCTGCTAGTAAAAATGCACGTATGATTCTTGAAAAAGTAAACCTTATACATCAGTTTGAGGTAATTGTTGATGGAAACGATGTAACAAAAGGGAAACCTAATCCAGAAGTGTTTTTAAATGCAGCTAAAGAGTTAAATATACACACAAACAACTGTATTGTTTTTGAAGATTCGGTTGCCGGCATTCAAGCAGCAAATACGGCAAACATGATTTCTATCGGAATTGGAGATGCAACTGTTTTACACGAAGCAGATTATATTTTCAATGATTTTACAGAAATAGAAATCAGTTTTATTAAAGAGTTAATTAAAGAATAAAAGTAAATGTCATTCACGAACGAAGTGAAGGAATCTTTCCAAAAGAGAGCCGCTTCATTTCATTTTTTGCAATGACAAAAAGAGATAGAAGAATGAATCAAGATTATATAAAACCCGACAATTGGTCGATTATAGAAGAAGGATTTGATGAAAGTCGAGTGAAATCTTCAGAAAGCTTGTTTAGTATCGGGAACGGAGCCATGGGACAACGCGCTAATTTTGAAGAAGCGTATTCAGGAGAGACGTTTCAAGGAAGCTATATTGCAGGTGTCTATTACCCTGATAAAACAAGAGTGGGTTGGTGGAAAAATGGATACCCAGAATATTTTGCTAAAGTATTAAATGCACCAAATTGGATAGGAATTAATGTTCATGTAAATGGTGAAGAGTTAGATTTAAATACCTGTACTGACATTCTAGATTATAAGAGAGAACTAAACATGAAAGAAGGTTGGTTGTCTCGTAGTTTTAAGGCTACTTTACCAAATAAGATTACAATTAAAGTTGAAGCGAAAAGATTTTTAAGTTTGTCTCATGATGAACTGGGTGCTATTGAATATCAAGTAACACCATTAAATAATGACGCGAAAATTATTTTTCAACCTTATTTAGATAGCGGAATTACGAATGAAGATACTAATTGGGATGATGCTTTTTGGAACACACATAGCGTGACTTCGCAAGACAATCAAGCATTTATTGAAGCGCATACGATGAAAACAAATTTTCATACCTGTACTTTTATGCAATCTGAATGTTTTGTCAATGGAGAAAAGATAGAAACGTTCACAGATACAAATCAATCAGAAACCAAGATA
>JAESTN010000078.1 GCA_016763595.1 Flavobacteriaceae bacterium
AACAAAACCTCCGTTTTGTTGATGAAACTCCCGGGTTTAATGTAGTCGGAATAAAAACAAAAGACAGCAAGAAGTAAATTATACAATTCAGAATCTTCTAAATTTAGTAATTACTTAGAAAAAGAATTGCTTCCATATATAGATAAGACCTATAGAACATTGCCACGTGAACGTGTCTTTTTTGGTTGGCAAAGAGCAGCTGCTTTTGGTATAGAAGTGTTAGCCTCTAAACCAAATTTGTTTAAAGGATACTTTATCGCCAGTCCAACTTTTTTAACAAATAAAAGAATTGCTGATGTTGGAAAACTGTTAGACAAAACTACCATATTAGACAATTATGTATACTTTACATTAGGGAAAGTAGAAGCTTGGTCTCTAGACAGCACCAATAGTTTGGCTGAATTATTAAAGAAAAAAGCCAGCAATAAACTGAAATGGAAATATGATTTATTTGATCATGAAAATCATTATTCAACCACCATTGTTACCATGAATAAAGGCTTAAAAGCGTTCTTTAAAGAGTATCCTCCGATTCGGTATTATAGTTTTTCTCAATTCAATAAAGATGGTGGTATTATTGGGTTAAAGAGATTATTTAAAAATAGAGGAGAACGTTATCAAATCTCAAAAGAGGTTCATAGTGATACTAAAAGATACTTGTTTTTATTAGCGGTTAGAGAAAATGAGTTTACTATTTTTTCTGAGTTAGAGAATGAGTTTCCAAATTTCTTAGCTTCTTTTTCTAGAGATAATATGTTCGAACGATTTGGGCAATTTTATGTCAAGCATAGCGCATATAATAAAGCCATTCAATATTATAAAAAAGGAGTGCAAAAGTTTCCGAAATCAGTTCGATTGCAAACGAGATTAGAAGAGGCTTATAAACTTCTAAGAAACTAAAGTATAGCGAGAATTACGAACTATGCATCATTAATTATTTCAAATGAAATTAGAGAAAAAATTAAAAGAATTGGTATTAAAACTTCCAGAAGTTTCAACACCTGGTGGTAATTATGTTTCTGTAAATGTTAGGGGAAACATTGCGTATGTTGCAATTCAGTTTCCAATTGTAAATGGGAATTATCATTATCAAGGAAGACTAGGAGACAAAATATCAACAGAAGATGGCTACAAAGCCATGGAAATGTGTGCCTTAAATGTTATTGCACAGATAGAAGCAAAAGTTGGATTTGAAAATGTAATTGGTCTCAATCACATCGATGCTTATTTTCTAGCAAGCAATGAATGGGATGATTCTCCAAAAATAGTAAATGGTGCTTCAGATATATTTGTGAATGTTTTAGGAGAAAAGGGAACACACTCTAGAGCTATTTTTGGTGTAGACAGTTTGCCTAGAAACTTTAGTGTTGGTTTAACGGCAACAGTCACACTAAAAAGCACTATTGGACTATAAATTTCTTAGCAATAAACATCTAAATTTGCTAAGAACATGGTAATGTTTTACAGATTCCTAACAAATAAATCTAGAAAAGAGAAAAACTATAAAAGACTTAGCCATTTTAAACCGTGTTTGTAAGAGGTTATTGACATCTCAATAACCTTTATAATTGTTGAGTTCAACGACATAAATGCACCAATGAACCAATAAAAAGAAAACATAGTTATAAACCTCATATTTTTAGGTAGTAAACCGACAACTATGAGAAATAAAATATACGCTTATAAGATATGTGCATTCATTTTCTTTTTTATCTGTCAAATCTCTTTTTCCCAAACAAATACAACAAAAGAGAATTTTGAGCAAACAGTTACGACCTGTAATTTAGCCATACCTGTTAACAATCATGACAATGCAGCAATAGCAAATATTACTGTAAATTCTGGAATTTCTGGAGACTATGAATTTACACCCAGTGCAACTGTATTGGATGTTTTGTACGTAGAGAATCAAGGAACTGGTCAGGTCGATTTCAAAATAATGTCTGAAGTAAACATTAAGAGATTGATTGTTGTAAATACAAGTTCTGGAACGGTTAAATTTAGAGCAGGTGGGAGTTTTCCATATCCAAGTATTACCTATTGTGAATTAGTAGACACCTCAAATTCGGCTGTATTTGAATCAACGGTTACCGAAACCACCGATTCTGGTATTTGTGCTGCGAATCCAGATTGTTATCCATCAGGAACTACCTTAGCTGAATTGGATATTACAGCTACAGATACATTGATTTGGTACGATGCAATTACTGGCGGAAACTTGTTGTCAAATACACAAGCCATACAAGAAGGAACTACTTATTACGCAACAAATTCAGATGGTTTGGGGTGTGAAAGTGATCGGCTAGCAGTAACTATTTGTATTATAAGTGCTGATGATACTCCGTTTGATTGTGATTTTTACGCCTATTTATTTCAGTATAATGATGTGTATTCTATAGACTTAGCTTCTGGTACATCACTACTTGTTGCAGAGGATATTACCGTTGGAAATATCAATGCAGCCGGATATAATAATGCAGATGGTTATATATGGGGATCATTAAGTACACCAAGTAAAAGTATTGTTAGAATTGGAAAAAATTACAATACTGACACCTATTATATTCCCGAATTACCATCAGCTGGTAGATACATAGGAGATATTGATCCCAATGGAATGTATTATTTAAAACCTGGAGGTACCACCGTGTATAAAATTGATTTGGATCCCAATTCTTCAAACTATTTACAATCGGCAGGAACAATTACATTAACAACAAATATTACCATTCATGATTGGGCATTTAATGCCTTGGACGGGGCGTTGTATACGGTTGAAAAAAATTCAAATATTTTATATAAAGTAGACATCGCTACAGGTGTTGTTACCAATTTAGGAGAAGTACCTATTCTATCAGGCAATAATTATACCTATGGAGCGGTATATTTTGATGCTGATGGTAATTTTTACGTTTCAGCAAATCAAACGGGTACTATTTATATTATATATAGTGCACAAGATTTAACAGGTTCCAATGCTATCAATTCAAATTTCTTTGCATTTGGTCCCGCAAGTTCAAGTAATGATGGAGCGAGATGTCCAACGGCTCCTGTAGCACAAGAAGATTGTTCAAATGGAATTGATGATGATGGTGATGGATTGGTAGATTGTGATGACTTGTCGTGTTCTGGTGTCGGTTCTTGTGATGTTAATACCGATGCTTCTGGTGGAAATGATGGAGGGATTGAAAGCAATAACAGACTCTCACAAAAAATCAATGCTCGGAATTATTGGAGAAAGAAATCAAATTATCGTTTTATAAAAGCCAACGCTAAGAAAATCGTGAAAATGAGTAGCTATAAAAAGAAAACAGCAGCTACAATTAACTTACAAGATTTTATTCCCTTAGACATTCTATCAAATACAACGGTTATAGAATCTACGCCAACAGATCTTTTAGGCATTACCAATGCCACAGAAGTTTTATCTGTAGATTATTTAAGAAACTCAAAAACCATCGCGGCACTATTAATTACAAAGACTATCGACGGAGTATATGAACATACAAAGTATATCTGTGATCGGTTAATGGGCGCAGAAATACTTTCAGTATCTTCTATGTATTTAAATGAACGGCCTTTTATCAAAACATTAATCAAACATCCCAATGGCGATAAGGAATTTGTGATTAGTTTCTCATTAAAAGAAACAGCCAATAATTTTGAAGTAGATAGCCATTGGAATTTAGATAGATATGATGCAAATAGCACCTACTTTAATTTTCAAATTTGGAGTAATTCTATAGACGATGTTTATAAGTTATCTCAAGAAATATTAGACTTGGCAGTTGTACAAAAACCAATAATTGCATACAATACAAGTCCAGCACCAAATACATTTATACGTAAGGGAGCTTATAAAAACGGGAAATTATCGTTGGAAATTGTAAATAAAAACTTGCATCCAACCGTTCACTTTGTTGGAGGTTTACGAAAAACAGAAACCAGTACCACCGAAACTGTAAATACATCATTGAGCTTAAATGGTACCTATATCAATCAATTAGAATTGAATACAGGTTTTATTTTTGACATTGGATTACGAATGCATGCAAAACCAACGGATACACCAGATGATATTTTTATGTCGGATGGAGCCTGGGGCGTAGATGATACACCAAATTCTACGATTGTCACAAATTTTATAGTTTCTCCTCAAACAAACTTCGCTGAAGAGAATGAATATGTGTTAGAGAGAAATATAAGCTTAAAAGCCACAACCTCAGAATATGTATCGGTGTATAAGTCGTTTACACCTACTTTTCAACCTATAGATTTATCTGAGTATAATATGTTGAATTTTAAGGCATCTGGAACAGGAGTAGTAGAGCTACGTTTTATAAAAAAAGACACCCCTAATTGGGAAGATCAATACCGTACAGAAATCAATGTAACAGAAAGAACCCAACAATTTTCCATTCCATTTAGCATGTTGAAAGCCCATGTAAGCCAAGATTTTTCAGCAAAAAATTTGACAACTATTGTGTTTACACTTAAATCAGAAAACAATCAGAATCAAGAAAAGGAGTTCAATATATCAGACATTCATTTTAAATACAGTGAAGTTTTATCTGTAGATGATGAGCTACTTTCGGAGAACAATATAACCAAAGTAATGGTTGCTCCTAATCCAATGCGTCAGAGCACTAAACTTTCTTTTTTAGCTGAAACAAAAGGATCTACACATATTGTTATTTACAATATTTTAGGAATGATGGTTAAAAGAACAAGTATCAATACCGTGGTAGGAATGAATGTTTGGCAATTTGAAAAGGAGAATCTGAGTAGTGGTTTGTATTTTGTTAAAATTAAATCGCAACGTATTAATTACAAAACGGCGAAGGTTTTAATTGAATAGTTTTTGTAACGTATTGTAAAGATTTGATGCTTACCTTACTCGATAATGTATCAAATCTTTATTTTTTGTTTATTGATTTTTAGTCTCTTTTAATAAGACCAAACAGGATCTATTCCTGATGTTAATTCTTTATAATTTCCGCCATCCAATTGCATGGTAGCAATGCGATTATTTTTAGCAACAAAAGCAATAGAGGTATTGTCTGATGAAAATGATATGCGTGACCATTTACTAATTGTTTTCAGTTTTCTAGAATTTTTCCCATTCGAATTCGCAATCATCAAATCTGCATATTTTCCTTTAACCAATGCATACGCAATTTTGTTTCCGTCTTTAGAAAAAGCAACATTACGTAATTCGGTAGTAGAAGAAATCAATGTTTTTCTGTTTTTTCCTTCTTTATCAATCAGAATAATATTTGAACCGCCTTTTGCATTGTCTTCTACATAGATTATATGTTTTCCATCTGGAGACCATTTTGGTGAACCATTTCCTGCGGTTGATTTGCTAATATTTATGATGGATGAACCATCTGCATTCATTCTGTATATTTCGCTGTTTTTTGATCGTGTTGATACAAATACATAGTGTTTTTTATCAGGAGAAATGACACTATTCCACGTACTTGAAGCTTTCGAATTTGGTTCGCTAGAAATACGTTGTTTTTGTGACCCATTTAATTTCATTGAATAGGTAGACATCCAACCATGTCTTACGGGGTCATAAATATATGCTACCGTTCCGTCTTTTGCAATGGATGGCCTACAGCTTATAGGTGTGTGTCCAGGAACTTTATAATTTGTTAATTGTTTGATGTTTGTACCATCAACATTCATACTATGAATTTCTCTGTTTTTAGCAAAAACGATTTTTTCTTGAGCGGTTACAGTGTAATTAAACAAGAAACTGAATAGACTTATACAGATAATACTAGAATTTATTTTTTTCATGTGAATAGATTTATACCTACAAAACTATCCGTAAAGTATCATATCTAAAATGAAAAAGTGCTGTATGGTTGCTTTTGTGATGGGCAGTTAATCTTGGCTTCTTGCCAAACGAAAACCAACATAGAAATCACGACTTGTAGGCAAACTTCGCTGTCTATCAGCAGAACGAGTGTGTCTCGTTCTTCCTGTGAATTGCCCGCCTCTTTCTACTTTGTAGATACCTGTTTTTGGCCCTTTAGGATCTATTATCATCTTAGTATTGTCTTCTTGAAGCCAATCAGAACACTTTTCTAGAATGTTTCCATGCATATCATAAAATCCCCATGCATTTGGCTTTTTTAAAGCCACAGGATGTGATTTCCTCCCAGAATTACCAATATGCCAAGTCATTTCTTCTAAATCACCAGCATACGTTCCATTAGTATTTGCTCTACATGCATATTCCCATTCTGCTTCTGTTGGCAAGCGAAACTTTCCGTCTTTTCTATTTATTTTAAATAAAAACTGTTGAATATCATTATGAGATACGTGTTCTACCGGAAGATTTTTCCCGTTGTTTTTACTTGGATTGTAATGTATTATTTTAGTCCATTGTTCTTGTGTGAATTCTGTTTCAGCCAACCAATATCCCTTTGTTATCGTTACTTTGTGTTGTTTTTCTCTCTGCGCAATTCTTCCGACTTCTGATAAAGGACTTCCCATGATATAGCTTCCTGGTTTTACCCAAATCATTTTTATAGTTACATCGTTTGTCAATTCGAAAGTTTTATAAATTGGCGTTTGAATGTTTTGGGCTGTGCTAGTGGCTATGCTACTGATAAGATTAAATAGCAATAAGCAAATTATATGTGTACCTTTCATAAGAGTTTAAATTGTATTTAAATACGCTACAATAGCTGTTTTATACGAACGTGAAGAAGTAAGTTTTTTCCCATCTTTTAGATTAAATAAGTATTCGTTATTGCCACTATAGGTACAGTTTTTAATATAGTATTTGTTTATAATAATAGCTCTATGCACTCTTAAAAACTGATCAGTATCCAGTTGATTTTCTAAGGAATTCATGGAGATTCTATGCAGGTGCTTCTTTTCTGATGTATGCATCATCACATAATTACCATCACTTTCAAAATAGAGTACATCATCTATAAAAACAGGAAACTCTTTTCCTTTGTTTTTGATAATAATTTCTCTTAGAATTGCATCTTTTTGCTGGGTATAGTCATTCAAAAGCTTTTTTATTTGACCTTCTAAAAGTGTTGCTTTTTGCAACTTTTTTTGTTCAATAATTCTATTGATTGCAACTTCTAAACGTTCTTCATCAAAAGGTTTTAATAAATAGTCAACAGCGTTTATATCAAAGGCTTTAATTGCAAATGAATCAAAAGCAGTTGTAAAAATAACAGCAGGTTTACATGTTAATTTTGACAGTACAGTAAAACCATCAAAATCTGGCATTTGTATGTCTAAAAACAGTAAGTCTGGCTCTTTTAAGTTTATTTGTTCAATGGCATCAGCTCCATTTCTACATTGAGCAATTATAGAAACTTCATCAAAGTTCTCCAATAATTTTTCGAGTCTTTTTCTGGCTAAAAACTCATCATCAATAAGTATAGAACGTAGTTTCATAAGTTATTGATTAAATGGAATTATAATGGTTGCAATAAATTGAGTGTCATTCTTAATCTGTGTTTTAAAAATATACTGGTTTGGATATACACGTTCTAAACGTTGTTGCACATTTTTTAATCCAACACCAAAGCCTATTTTTTTTCTTGTAGAACTCCTATTTCCTAAGGTGTTAGAAATTTGAAATTCTAAACATGGAATTTTTAATTTTGAATCAATTGTTTTTATGGCTTTTATACGAATGTTCCCAGCAGCAATTGTCTTTGCGATTCCATGGTTTACAGCATTTTCTATTAACGGTTGTAAAATCATGTTCGGAATTTGAGCATTTAAAACCTCCTCATCAATTTGATATGTAATGGTGACTCTATCTTGAAATCGAATTTCTTCTAGATCTAAGTAGTTTTTTATAAAGGCAACTTCTTCTTGTAACGGAATGATTTGTTCGGCATCATTTTCTAACATTACTCGTAATAATGATCCTATTTTAGTCAACATTTTCTGAGCATCTTTGGTATCAATATCAATCATTGATGCTATAGAGTGCAAGGTGTTGAATAGAAAATGAGGGTGCAATTGCATGCGTAGCGTATTCAATTGCGCTGTGATTAACTCTTTTTGCTTTTCTAAATATTTTTGCTGGTACTCAAACCCTATAAAGATTCCGATAATCAGTAATAATTCAATCAAACCAGAAAAAGTTCCTAGAGTAAGTAGTACCAAATTGTTTTCTGCAAAGAACTGGTTTAAATAACCAGAGTCAGCATAATTTAATAGAGCATACACTCTGGTTGATGCCAATTGATGTAATAATACTAAAGCAATACAACCCAGTATAAATTGAAATACTTTTTTTAGAGTAATTGTTTTTCTTTGTTGAACCAACTTAGACAACCAATATGCAATAGGAGTAAAGAGCCCCCAGAAAATATAGTTCACTCCAATTTTTAAAGAGGTAAGGACCCAACTAAACTCATAATTATACCTATTGATAATGTGATTGGTGTATTCTTTTAAGATAAAAAACAAGCAAATTGCCAACACCGAAAGTGCTATTTTAGAAATAGAAACAGGTAAATTTTTATAATATGTTGCAATACGGTTTATCATCTGTGCTAAAAATACATCAATTTTGATTTCTTAAAATTATGATAAAAAAAAGTTGTCGACATAATTTTATGATATATTTGTTTCACAATCTTTAAAAAAATGAATCATGAAGTTTAAAATTTTAATAGCAGCGCTTACTTTTTCTTTGGTATTTGTGAGTTGTAAAGATGGTGAAAAATCAAAAGAGACCAACCCAAAACAAGCAGAAACTACATTGAAAAACGTGAATGAACTTACCTATATAGAAATGTATCATGTAGTTTTTAAAGACAAATCTGGCGGAATGGATGCGCATGGAGATTTGTATGGTCAAGACGCAATATCTAGTTTAAAAATTGAAACCGCTACCGTAAAACTAGACTGTGGTAATTCACTCTTGTTAGTTTCTGATAGTGATACAAAAATAGAGTTGGCAATTAAAGCCACTTTTAAATTTGCAGACAATCCAACAAAACAATTTATAAGAGCCTACACAATAAATCCAACTGAAAAAATTACTATTGGGACTTCAAAAGTCTGTTATAATGGTAAAGAGTACCAAATAACTAGAGAAATTATTTCAGCTGGCTTTAAATAATAGTTTTTACCAACCTTTGGTTTTTCCTGGAGCAGTCTTTTTTAATCGGGTATAAATAGTTGTTTTACCATGTTCTCTTTGTAAGTGAGAAGTCATAATCAAGATAGATTGCATTCGTGACATTTTTCTTCCAAAAAACTCAATATTCTCATTCAAATCTTCTGGAGTCAATTTAGACATTCCAGTTCTAATAAATGCAAATGAATCTTGTAGTTCTTGTACTACTTTCGCTTTGTTTTTTGATTTTGTTGTCGGCATTTTTTTTGGTCTTTCTAATTTTACTACCGAAGCAAATAAGTAGTTAGCACCTGTTGTATGTCCAATTTGGCTTGCAAAATCACGTAATTCTGTTGTAGGTTTATAGGTATAGTGCTCGCTTGGCATTGCTTTGGCAGTTTCTACCACCATACTGGTCATATTGTCCCAAGCGGTAGTTAACTCTTTGGCACTTATTTGTGCAGTTAAAGTACTGCTTAAAAATACCCAAACCATAGCAATTAATGTTCCTGTTGTTTTTAAATTCTTCATGTGTTTATGTTTTAAAATTATGGTTCAAAACTACAAGAGACTTCTGTTTATAGAAACAGCTATGTGTTGAATGGTGTATTTTGTGATGAATGGTAAAAAAAAACAGTCATACTTTTTTCGCATGACTGTTTGAATATGTGTTTTTTTAAAAAAAATTAATCAGGCAAACGATCACGATCTTTTTTACTTCTATTAAAACGATAGATAAATGTTGCAGAGATTCTTCTTTGCGAGGTATTACTGTTAACTTGTAATGCATAATTATCTCCATTGATAAATCGTCTAGTTTCCCTTGAGTTAAATAGATTATTCGCATTTAATGTAAGTGTCATTTTATCGTTTAAGAAATCTTTACTCATTCCTAAATTAAACCAAGCAACACTTTCTGTATAGGTTTGTCCGCTAGTTCTGGCACCCACATAGTTTACAGTCGATTGTATCGAGAAATCTGTAAACTTCATGGTAGAATTTAATCTAGAGGACCAAGTGCTATTACTAGAATCGTAGTTGATGTTCTTATAGCTTCCTTTTTGATTGAATCCATAGAAGTTAACATCTGCTGATAATCGCCACCATTTGTAAGGAGAATAGGTTGACACCAATTCTGCACCATATCTATTCTCAGTACCTAAGTTTACTGGAATTGTAATGATTGTGTTATTGCTATTTCTGTAAGTAATCATTTCAAAAATATTGGTAGATCTTTGAAAGTATATGGAAGGATTGATTGTAAAACCATTCCATCTTTTCAAGGTTCCAATTTCAAAAGAGTTGGTGTACATTGGATTTAAATCTGGATTTCCATAACGAATATTGTTTTTGTCTGCGATGCCACCAAATGGATTCAATTGCCAGAAACGAGGTCTTGTAATACGTTTGCTATAACTAAATTGTAAGCTGTTTGAGTCTGAAAAATTATAGGTTAAATGCACCGTAGGAAAAAGGTCTGTGTATTTTTTATGGTTGAAAAACACATTCTTTCTATCGGTACTTTTTGTGTCAGAATGCTCCATTCTTAATCCCAATGAATATTGAAATTTCTTCTCTCTGTTTCCATATTGTAAATAGGCTCCGTAAATCTTTTCATCATAATGTAATAAGTTGTCT
>JAESTN010000079.1 GCA_016763595.1 Flavobacteriaceae bacterium
AGTGGATTGATATATTACCTAGAGATGCTTACCAATACTTGCAATATAAATTTTATAAAAAAAGCAAGTAAGGCATTACTTTTATCGAAATAAAAAACCGCATCATGTACATGATGCGGTTTTTTTATAAATTCAATTTATAGCTAAATCCAAGCACCGTTTATTTTAGTGAATTTCTGATTAAGATCTGTATCTATTACCTCATAACCATTTAAACACTCAATTAAAATTGCATTTCTTTCTATTGTTGTAACATTTTCAATTCCTAGTCCGCTCCATCCTCTATACCATGTAGATGATGTAATTACATTACATCTATATTTTACATTATTTGTAGTTTGAAAATCTGGGAATACTCCTGCACCAGGCTGTGTAGCTTGAGAAAATCGCATTCTTCCGGTTAAATTCTCTACTGCGATATGCAAGTATTTTGAAACTGAAGGAACGAACCCTTTAAAAGTCCAATAATTTTTCACTACAGAGGGTAATTGGTCAGGAGCTACAGTATAACTATCATCATCCACTGTAAAGCCTGTGTTTTTAAAAACAACGTCTTCTCCCCCACTAAGAACCATTGTTAAATCCATTGCCGGAAAATCTTTATTATAAAATTCTTGCCCTATAGAAAACCTCAAGCCAGTATCTACATATGCATTCGCTATAGCCGTTGTACTATGCCTACCAAAACTACTCCAAGTAAAATCAGTAATTCCAGCTAGAGTTACAGTTTCATCTTTAAACTCTGTTTCTTTTTGATGCACCCAATAAACACCCTCTTTGATAGCACTGTATACTTTTTCTCCGTCCATTCCTTCTCCTATTGGTATAGATACTCCATAAAATTTATCTAAACTTGATGACTCTTCTACAATCCTTCCATTAATACCATCAATATTAAATGTAATAATCTCCTTAGGGTTTCTTCTAAGTCTTTTTAAATTTATATTGGTTGAGGTTAAATTTACAAGTACTTTCGAAGAATCTGCTCTTGTTTCAGAAGCATCAAATAATTTACCCCAAGTTCCTCCATTATCTTCTACAACGATCTTAATCTTCCCTGTATACATTAAAAATGGTGATTTTCCTCCCCATCTGCTTCTCGGGTTACTTACGTGGGCAGCATTACCAAACAACACATTGCTTAAGGTTGATTTTACTATTCCCGACCAAGTTCCATTACTAGAAGCAGATTTTTCTTCAATCCTAATAACACTTGTTAACGTTGGATCAATTACAATTTTCATCCACCCGTATTGTATCATCCTTAACGAGGCTTCTCCTGAGATAACAGGAATTGTTGCCATTGCGGAGCTAGGTTCTACAAATATATTACACTGATTAATTGCCTTAAATCCAGAAGCTACCATAAAATTCATATTTCCAGTCCCTGCATTCAGGTCTCCGTCAATATTATTATCTCCAGCTAATGAAATTGCACACCCTAAGAAATCTAATCTAGAATTATTTGCAATTAGCGAATCACTTAAAGCCTCAAAATTCATTATAGAAGTTTTCCCTCCAAATCGAGAATCATTATAACAATTTATATATTTAACGTCTCCTAATGATAGAGCGTTTAAATTATACATTAAGCCAGAATCCTCACCTAGCCCGTTAATAATAACCAGTCCTTCAGCTGCAGATGTAACTCCTGATTTTGCTGAAAACCCTGCTGATCTAAAGATTGGTCTTACCAACTCTATATGCTGTCCTGCGTTAAAATCAATAATATCATAAAATGTATCATGCTCCGAATAAAATACTTTTTGTGTTTCTACTTGAATATCGCTATCAAATGAATTGTTCCCATGACTATAAAGGCTTTTAATATCCAAAACACCTCCTTTTGTTACAGAATTTTCTACAGTCAAAGACTCTGCTCTAAATAATGACCCAAAAGTAATAGTAGAATCTATAAACTGAACTCTCGCACTCTTGTAATAAGTTCCGCTATTATTGATTTGTAATCCATTAAAACTTTTACAATTCTTTATAATAATGTCATTACCGTAAGGATTGTATTTTCCTCCCGATGTATTTAACCATACAGTATCATGTATTGTCGATACATTATCAAAAACCATATTACAATGAGGGTGAATATACACTGGATGTCCAAACCCGTTATAGCTACCTTCTCCTCCAGAAGAATAATTTAATGTAAAAGAAGTAAATATTTCATTTACTGGAAGCGTTGTTAAGGAAACTAAAGTTTTAGCATTTGTGATACTAAACGTTCCTTGAGATGCATTTTTTGCCGGTCCAATTTTATATACCCCAGAACTAGTTGTCATGTACAAAGGGTCGTTGCTTGAACCAATATTAAGATCATACCAAGAAAAATCTGCATTAGGATCTAAGGTTATTGTTAACCCATCTGCAGCAACAGTCCCACTAATGCTATTATCTACAGTTGATGTTATAGTTAATGCCATATAGGTATATGTTCCATCAGGCAACCCTGTATATGTAGCTTCATTAAAAGAAATACTTTCAGATGCATCTAATGGATACTTTGCACCCGAACTTGCGGCTTGTAATTCTACAACAAAGCCTCTATTGGCCATTTCTTTAATGCCTTGGTTCACAAAATTAATAGCATCTGGGTAATCGGCTGTATTTATTTTTACTGTTCCAGAAACACTAGTATATTCTATTTGAGTTGCGACTTGTTTTGCAAACTCGTTTGTAAATCCATTTTTAAATCTAAATTCTCTACCATACGAATTTGAATGCAAATCATTATCGACAAAGAACAATTCTCTACCTCTAGATTTTTGATTAGAAGTAGTAAACCCATTGATATCAACATCTTTTAAACTTACAAGAACTGTTCCTCCCTTATCTTCATCTGTAGCTCCATTTGGTGCGTTTTTAAATATGCTATATCCTGCATTTTGAGTTTTAACATCTATATTTTCCATATAAATATTTTGGTATTCTCTCTCTGATGGAGCTGTTTTATGATTTCCTCCTCCAGAACCTGTAAGACCCTCATGGAAACATGCTTCTATATTGTCATGAAAATCTTCTCTTTTTGTAACAATATTTTTTACCGTAATGTCTCTAACTGATATTACATCATTATCTATACCTAAATTTAAAACATCTAAACCTAATATATGTGCATCAGAAGGGTTATCTCCGGGGTGAATATTTATATCTGAATACAAACCTCCTGACCCTCCTGGGTCAACATCAAAAACAATTGTTCCTATTGTTGCCATTTCCGTTGCAAACTTCATGTATGCATTAGGAGAAGTTCTATTTATTCTAATGTCGTGCCCTGTTCCACTTTTAATAATAAACCCAACATTCCCAGTATATGTACTTGCAAACAGAGGGTTGAACCCTAATTTTTCAGAAATATCTATATAAATATTTGATACTTTAAAATAGTATGCCAACATGATGCATTGTTGAATATCATCATAACTATTGTAATATGTATAACTGTCTAAACTCCCTGTTTGGTTTAATGTTTGGTCAATAACTGCTGTTTGCGCTACTACATCTACAGATACAATCTTCACAGTAGCTGTCGTTAACCTTCCTAATTGCGTATTTGGCACTTCAGAACCATCTGAAACGTTTGGGTTTTTATGTCCTTTAAATATAGCCATATACCTTCCTACATCTTTTATTGTAAAAGCTATCGATGGTAGTGATAATGTATTTCCAGATACTGTTACTGTTGCATAGTCACTTAGATAAGGCTCTTTTAAAGCAATATCAGTTAGATATATACTTGGCTTACCACTATAATCAATTATATTATACGTAGTATCTCCATTATCAATTACATTTCGCCCATCTACCTTTAAGTAGCTAGCTAATGAAGCTACAGTAACATAAGTACCTGTTGAAGAGTATTTTAAAACCATCCCTCCATCTGTTATATCATCTGGATGCCAGATATATTCAACTATTTTATCTGCTTCAATTATTCCGACAGTTTTACCTGCCCTAATATTTGTAGGCACTCCTGTTTTTGCTGCTAGTATTGTTGCCCAGGCTTCTTCCCCTCCTCCATAATACCAATCAGTGTTTCCTTTTGTTAAAGATTTAAATTTTCCATCTGTTTCAATGTGTATACTCATAGTTTTTCTTTTTAATTAATATTTATTTTTCTTTTACATAGGTTTCCCTATACATCTTAATTATTAAGCATTATTATGTTTGAAGTGTTTTAATAAACAGCTTACTTATTTAAAAGTTAATCAGAAGAATGTAAGAATGTGTATTATAAATATTTGCTATAAAGGAATAAGTATTCACTTCCGTCTAGAGCCATATCATCTGTTCTTTTATAAAAACAGATTACAAATTCAAATTAATAGTAGATTAGCAATTTTCTTCTTTTTAGTCTTAGCTTTATAAAGTTAAAAATTATTATTGAATGATGAAGTTAAATCAATGTTAATATTGATTCTAAGTATTTTAAATGTAAAAAAACTAAAATTAGCTTATGGAAATCAGCTTGTTATCAGTTAAAACCAAAAACCCAGATTAAAATACCAAAAGTTCTTTTTTGTATCTGGAGACCAAGAATACTTAAGGCTTACAGGCCCTATTAAGGTGTTTATACTATAGCCTAAAGCGTAGCCCGATTTTGTACCATTAAATAACTCACCACCTTTTAAAACACTATCATCTACTCTTGCATAATTTGCAATAACGTGTAGGTATTGCTCTTTTGGAAGACCAAATCGAAACTCAAATACAGACTTTAAAAATGTTTGCTCAGACAAGGCATTGATTTCATACCCATAAAAAGGCACAAAATTATTAACGAAATTTTTATTATACCCTCCTAATAGAAAATCAAAGGTCTTTGAATGTACATCTCCTAAGGTAAATCCGGCTTCTGAGGTATACAAAAAGCTTGTCGTATTAAAAAGGGTTTTCACAAAGCCAAACTTTCCTTTTACTTG
>JAESTN010000080.1 GCA_016763595.1 Flavobacteriaceae bacterium
GTATTGGTTTTTCGTTTGATTGGTCTCGTGAAGTAAGAACATCAAGTCCGGAATACTACAAATGGACACAGTGGATTTTTATTCAATTGTTTAACTCTTGGTACAATAAAGACACAGATAAAGCAGAAGATGTAAAAACATTGATTTCGGTATTTAAAAAATCTGGAAACGCAACAGTACATGCGGTTTCTGATGATGATATACAATCATTTACTGCGGATGAATGGAAAGCATTTACCAAATCAGAACAAGAAGAAATTTTATTACAATACCGTTTAACCTATTTGTCAGATACAGAAGTAAACTGGTGTCCTGCCTTAGGAACCGTATTGGCAAATGACGAAATTGTAAACGGCGTTTCAGAACGAGGAGGTCATTCCGTTGTTCGTAAGAAAATGACACAATGGTCAATGCGAATTTCTGCATATGCACAACGTTTATTAGACGGATTAGAAAAAATTGATTGGCCACAACCTTTAAAAGATTCTCAAACCAATTGGATTGGAAAATCTGTTGGAGCGATGGTATCATTTGATGTTGCTGGTGGTTCTAAAGGAAGCACTGACGTAAAATTATCATTCAAGGAACTAGAAGCCTTAAAAGAATTGCGTTTGAATTTATCAAAAGCGGAAGGAATTCTTTGGGATGAAATAAAAAATAAAAAAGGAGCATCAAAATTCAGAAAGAAATACACCATTGGTGCATTTATGGTTGATTATGTATGCTTGGCAAAGAATTTAATTGTTGAATTTTCTGGTAAAGAAGATGAAACAGTAAGAACTGAATTTTTTCACAAAGAAGGATTTAATGTCATTCGTTTTACAAACGAAGAGGTTTTAGAAAACGTTTTAAAAGTTGTTTCTGAAATTAATTTTTCGATTCAATTTCCTAAAGTAGTAAAAGTTGAAAAGACTGATGAGGAAGCAATAACTTCTAATCATAAAATTGACGTATTTACAACACGTCCTGATACGGTGTTTGGAGTGTCTTTTATGACACTTGCTCCAGAACATGAATTGGTTTCACAAATTGTAACTGGCAAACAAAAAAAGGAAGTAAACGCATATATCAAAGCAACTACTAAGCGTTCTGAACGCGATAGGGTGGCAGATGTAAAAACCATTTCTGGTGTGTTTACAGGTGCCTATGCTCTGCATCCGTTTTCAGGAAAACAAATTCCGATTTGGATTGGAGATTACGTATTAGCAAACTACGGAACGGGTGCTGTAATGGCAGTTCCTTGTGGTGATCAACGTGATTATGATTTTGCAAAACACTATAACATTGAAATTCCAAATATTTTTGAAAATATCGATATTTCTGAAGAAGCACATGCAGATAAAAACGGAACCAAGATTGCAAATTCTGATTTTTTAAATGGCTTATCGCACAAAAAAGCGATGAAATTAGCCATTTACGAATTGGAAAAACAAGGTTTTGGCGAAGGGAAAATAAACTACCGCTTGCGCGATGCTGTATTTAGCAGACAGCGTTATTGGGGAGAACCATTTCCGGTATATTATAAAGACGGAATGCCGCAAATGATTGACGAGAAATACTTGCCAATTGTATTGCCAGAAGTAGAAAAGTATTTGCCAACCGAAGACGGAAAACCACCATTAGGAAACGCAACAGAATGGGCATGGGATTCTCGTGCTAAGAAAGTAGTATCAAACGAAAAGTTGAAAAACAAAACGGTATATCCATTAGAATTAAACACCATGCCAGGTTGGGCAGGGAGTTCTTGGTACTTTAATAGGTATATGGATTCTACCAATGAAGGCGAATTTGCTAGCAAAGAGTCTTTAGACTATTGGAAAGAAGTAGATTTATATATTGGAGGTTCTGAACATGCAACCGGACATTTATTATACGCGCGTTTTTGGCAAAAATTCTTATTTGATAAAGGAATTGTTCCTGTAGATGAGTTTGCTAAAAAACTAATCAATCAGGGAATGATTTTGGGAACTTCTGCTTTTGTATATAGAGAAGAAGGGACAAATACATTTGTGTCAAAAGGATTAATTGAAGGAAAAAAAGTGCAACCAATACATTCTGATGTTTCATTAGTAAATTCTTCTGATGAGTTAGATGTTGAAGGATTTAAAAACCACCCTTTAAATGCAGATTTTAAAAATGCTGAATTTATTTTAGAAGATGGTGTTTACAAAGTTGGCCGTGAAGTAGAAAAAATGTCTAAGTCTAAATACAATGTGGTAAGCCCAGATGCTATTTGTGAAGAATACGGAGCAGATAGTTTACGATTGTTCGAAATGTTTTTAGGCCCTTTAGAACAAGCAAAACCATGGAAAACTTCTGGTATATCTGGAGTATCTTCTTTCTTAAAGAAATTATGGAAGTTGTATCACAACGGAGAAACGTTTGAAGTTACAGATGCAGCAGCAACAAAAGACGAGTTAAAAGTCTTACATAAAACCATTAAAAAAGTAGAAGAAGATATTGAGAATTTTTCTTTCAATACCTCAGTTTCTACCTTTATGATTGCAGTAAACGAATTGACAGCATTGAAATGCAACAAACGTGCAATTTTAGAACCTTTGGCAATATTGGTTTCTCCATATGCACCGCATATTGCAGAAGAATTGTGGAGTTTGTTAGCAAACAAAGAATCAATTTCAACTGTAGATTTTCCTGTTTTTGAAGCAAGTCATTTGGTAGAAAGTTCTAAGAACTATCCAGTTTCATTCAATGGTAAAATGCGTTTTACCATGGAGTTGTCTTTAGACATGAGCAAAGAGGATATTGAAAAAGCAGTCATGGCTCACGAGAAAACAATTGCGCAACTAGAGGGTAGAACACCTAAAAAAGTAATTGTTGTTCCTGGCAAAATCATCAACATCGTAGGCTAAAGGCGCAGCCTTTTTGGGTATTTAGCTTGTTTGTGGGTATATAAGTTGCCATTTTGAAATGAGCTTGTTTGCGATTGATAAACCTTATGAAATAGATGTAGTTCTTGTAGAATGAGTAAACGCATCAAGTATGTCAATTCGAGTGATTTTCGAATTTTTGAGAAAATTATATCGAGAATAAATTAAAAAGAGAAAATGGATTTTTACGAAATCGTAGGAATGATTGCAGCTGCGTTAACAACAGCGTCATTTTTACCACAGGTGTATAAAACGTGGAAAACAAAAGATACAGAAGGATTGTCTTTAACAATGTATGTCTGTTTTTTTATTGGAATCGTTTTATGGTTGATTTACGGAATACACATAGACAGTTTACCAATGATATTAGCAAATGGAATAACAGTGGTGTCAACCTTTTTTTTGATACTCATGAAACTAAAACACAAATAGGTTTAAGGATATAATAGCCGCTATTGAAAACTCAATAGCGGCTTTTTTATGATTCATTATTTCGTTACCTTGTCGCATTAAAATACCTTGAAAATGAAAATCAAGTCTTTTTTATTTACAGTGCTTTTCGGAATACTTTTTGCAAGTTGTTCTCAAGAAAAATCGACTGAGGAATACCTAATTGATTCTTGGGAAACGACCTATTTAAAAATAGACATGCCAACCTATCAAAATTCTGATTCTACTTTTGTTTTTGAAGATAAATTTTTAAATAACCCACCAAGAAGAGCGCAGTCTAAATACAATAAAGACGGAACATTTTCTGCTTGGTTTATCAACCAAAAAGGAGAAAAGCAAGGAGAGTCTTCGGGGAAATGGAAAGTCAAAAACGATTCGCTATTTGTCGAGTTTTTTTATGATGGTAGAGATGTCAAGGTTGGATATTTGATAGAGAGAACAACAGAAGGGTTTGTAGGTAAATGCAAGTATGACTGGGATGTAGATGGAGAGTTTGATGATGTATTACTAATGAAAACAAAACGAATTATAATTAAATAATGTTTCAATTTAAAAGCATATCGTTACGTATACGTATTTTCTTTGCCATGATTATTTTGGTGTTGATCGCGTCTATTTTAATGGTTGGGGTTACTATTTACCAATATGATGAGCAAACCGAAGACTATAATATCTCTCGTTTTGGGCGTAAAGAACTAAACACAAAGAACGATGTAGATTTTGAATTAAAGAGGAATTCAGTAGCAGATTTGACAACGGATAAAATTGCGTCAATTTTCGAAAAACGAATTTTCGAAATGTCTTCAGTGCATAATATAGAAATTTCAATTTATGATCTA
>JAESTN010000081.1 GCA_016763595.1 Flavobacteriaceae bacterium
AACCATTGGTAAAATCATACTCTAGTTTTATAATTCCGGCATTTTTTGTAACCACCCAATGGTGTCGTTTTTGATATGAATTTGTTGAATTCTATTATTAGGAAAACCATTTTGAGTATATAATCTTTCAATTATATAGTTCTTAATATTCAGTGAGTCTGTTTGTTTTCTGAAAATATATATCCCTTTATTTTTAGAACCAATCCATAGATTATTTTGTTTGTCTGTGGTAATCGACGCTATTTTAAATTGATGATTTTGTGTGTTTATATTATGAATACCTGTAGTATCTTTTTTAAACAAATGATTGCTGTCTGAAAACCAAATATCTTTATCGTTACTGTGTACAGCTATAATCTGACCAATACCTTTTGTGTCTACCTTTACATAGTGCTGAAAATTTGTTGCGATAGATTTATATACGCCATTTCCTTCAGTTAATAACCAACTGTTTTGCTGTTTATCTTGATATACTTTTATAAGTTTTGTTGATTTTACAGCAATATGATTTTTATATTGATTCCGTAAATCGTTGTGTTTTTTGAAAAATAGTATAGCTTCTTTTTTTGAAGCTTTTACAATTGACTTAGGGTTTTTTAATGTTCTGGTTTTCCAAAGTTGATTCTGGGTTTGAATCCAATAATAGGAATCAAAATAGTCAACTCTCCTGATATTAGATAGATCAATTTTTAAATTGATTTTTATAGGAGTAACATAATCTTTATTAAAAGTATAAATTCCTTGTTGGGTCGCTAAATAGATTTCATCATTTAATTGATGAACACTATTGATTTTTGGAGAATTATAATTTGAAAACTTTTCTTTGTAGAGAATAGACAATCCTTTATTGGTGGCAATAAATAAGCTATCATTTTTGATAAATAAACCATTTGTGAAATTGGAAAGTAGCCCATTGTTTAGGTTGTAAACAGAAAACTTTTTACCGTCGTATTTTGCAATTCCCCCACCTTGTGTAGCAAACCATATGTAGCCAATATTATCCTGTACAGCGTCAAAAACATCTGATTGAGGCAAGCCATCTCTCGTAGAAATGTTTTTAAACTCAACGCTTTGAGCATGGATTAAGCTACTGAAAATTAACAGTAAACAAGAAAAGAAGATTTTTTTTGGGTGTAGCATAGAGTCAAATAAAACATGAATGATGCCAAAAATATCTTTTAACATTATTAAGAGAAAGATAGTATTTAAAATTGATCAACTTCACGTTTTTAACCAAATTTTAAGAATTATGAAACCTTTTTTTAGTGCAGTTTTGATGCTGTTTTCTGTAGCAATTTTTTCACAAAACAGCAGTGTCCATTTTACATTAAGACCTACATTAACTCCAGGTGGAAATACCGTTATTTTTAGCTTTGAAGGTGATTTATGGAAAGTCTCTTCAAATGGTGGTGATGCTTTTAGGTTAACAGCAATGGATGGAATAGAAACCAATCCTAGTGTTTCTCCCGATGGGAAGTGGTTGGCGTTTTCTAGCAATCAATTTGGAAACAATGATGTGTATGTGATGCCATTAAATGGAGGTGAAATCACGCAACTTACGTTTCATCAATCAGGAGATATGGTTTCTTCTTGGAATTGGGATAGTAAAACAATCAACTTTACTTCAGGTAGACATAACTCAATGACAAATTTCACCATATCCGTTGATGGAGGAACACCAAAAAGAACGTTTGATCATTATTTTAATACCGTTCATAATGTGGTACAGCATCCTAAAACAAAAGAGATCTTTTTTAATGAATCTTGGGAGAGTTCGCGTTTTGCACATAGAAAGAGATATAAAGGAGATTACAATCCAGATATAAAATCATACAATGTAAAAACAAAGAAGTTTACAAAACATACAACGTACAGAGGAAAGGATTTTGGAGCTACTATAGACAAAGCAGGAAATGTATATTTCCAATCAGATGAATACAAAGACGAGTACAATTTGTATGTTTTGCAAAATGGTTCTAAAAAGAGATTGACAAGTTTTTCTACATCAATCATGTGGCCACAAGTAAGTGCCAACGGGAAGAAAATAGTTTTTAGAAAAGACTATCAATTGTATGTGTATGATGTAGACAGAAAATCATCAAAGAAATTAAAAATTAAGATCAATAGTAATTCAACAATTAGTAAAGAGCAATCTTATTCTACAAAAGGAAAAATTTCTAATTTTGATATCTCTCCTGACGGAAAAAAGATGGCATTTATCTCTAGAGGAAAACTGTTTGTATCTGATGTAAAAGGAAAGTTTGTAAAAGAAATTGTTACAAATCCTTTGGAAGCAGTGCAAGAAGTAAAATGGCTAAAGAATAACAAAGATTTGTTATTCTCAAGATCAGAAAAAGGATATTACAATTGGTTTGTAACAAGTGCAATAGGAAGTTTTAAAACAAAACAACTCACAAAAAGCAATCAGAATAATAGATTAATAACATTCAATAATGACAACACGAAAGGAGTATATTTAAGAGGTAGAAATGAAATTTACACCATCGACTTAAAAACCTTTAAAAGTGAATTAGTTGTAAAAGATGAATTGTGGGGATTCTATAACTCGAATCCGTATTTTTCACCTGATGGAAAGTATATAACCTACAATGCCTATCGAGATTTTGAAGCAGACATTTTTGTATATAATTTAGATACTAAAAGAAGGATAAATTTAACGAATACCAAAGTTTCTGAGTCGGAACCTACTTGGTCTGCAGATGGTAAATATATTTATTTTTCATCAGAAAGAACAGCCCCAAGCTTTCCTAGTGGAGGTAATGGGAAGTCTAAAGTATATCAAATGGCTTTAGATAAATATGAGCAACCTTTTAGAATTGATAAAGTAAACGAATTGTTTACTGAAAAAGAAAAGAAGGATGATGAGAAGGATGACAAGAAGGATAAAAAAGATACCAAAGAGAAAAAGAAAGAAACTGTTACCGTAAGTATCAATGAAAAAGGATTGATGGACAGACTAACAGCAATCAGTCCAAGATTTGGTGGTCAAAGAAACATTACAGTTATTAAAGATGGCACTAAAACACATGTTTTATACCTATCAAATCACGATCAAGGTAAAAATAAATTATGGAGAACAACCATTGAGCCTTTTGAGAAAAATAAAACAGTAAAACTAAGTGATAAATCGATGTTTGGTTATGGATTTGTAACTTCTGGCAAGAAGCATTATATCTTGGTTAGTGGAACTATTAACACCGTTAATTTAACGGCTAATAAGTTAAAACCAATTTCTATAAACTATAATTTCAATAAATCATTATCAAACGAGTTTGAGCAAATGTATTATGAAGCTTGGGCAGGAATGGAAGAGAATTTTTATGATGAAAACTTTCATGGAGAAAACTGGCAAAAGCTAAGGAATTCATATGCGAAGTATTTACCATATGTTTCTAGTAGAGCTAATTTAAGATTGATTTTTAATGACATGTTGGGAGAATTAAATACTTCTCACTTCGGGTTTAACTCGAACGGAAAAGAAGAGAAGGTGTATTATGGAACTCAAACCTTAGAAACTGGAATTGTCTATAATAACAACAACCCATTTGTAATTGAAAGAATCGTTTCTGAAAGTCCAACAGACGTAAAAGGAAAAAACCTACGAAAAGGAGACAAGCTGGTTGCTGTAAATGGAAGGCGCATAGATAAAAAAATGAATAGAGAATCTTATTTTGCAAACCCGAAATTTAACAGCGAAATCAGTTTGACATTCGATAGAAACGGTAAAGAGTTTTCTGTGAATGTGCATCCAGCAAATTATAGAAGAGTTAGTGGGTTGCGTTATGACGAATGGCAAGACAAAAATCAGTCTTATGTAGATAAAAAATCAAAGGATAAGATCGCCTATGTGCATATGAAAAATATGACAGGTGGAGAATTGACAAAGTTTTACCATGATTTAATGAGTAATGAAGCCTATAAAGAGGGGTTGATTTTAGATTTACGCTACAATACTGGTGGAAATGTACACGATGCCGTTTTGAACTTTTTACAACAAAAGCAATACTTAAATTGGAAGTATAGAGAAGGGAAATTAACAAGTCAATCTAACTTTAATTATGGGAATAAACCAATTGTATTATTAATAAATGAGCAATCTTTGTCTGATGCAGAAATGACAGCAGCAGGATTTAAAGAATTAGGAATGGGAACAATTGTTGGAACAGAAACCTACCGTTGGATTATTTTTACGACAAGTAATGGATTGGTAGATGGATCTTCTTACCGTTTACCATCTTGGGGTTGTTATACCTTAGATGGAAAAGATTTAGAGATAAACGGAGTTTCACCAGATGTATATGTTGGTAAAAACTTTAAAGAACGTTTAGAGAATAAAACGCCACAATTAGATAAAGCGATTGATATTATTTTGAAGAAGTTGAAGAAATAATGAATAATTCATAAAAGTAAAAGGCGGTTCAATTAAAACCGCCTTTTTTTATTACTCAATTGTATACAATCGTTTATTGTCAATTTCTGGTTCTACATGTTCTAAATCTCCATAAGGCTTAATAATTGGCTTTAAAATACATACGACACTTGTTTTTCCTTTTATAATTAGTTTTCCGTTTTTTACGTAAGATTTCCATCTAAACTTTTCTAAA
>JAESTN010000082.1 GCA_016763595.1 Flavobacteriaceae bacterium
GTTCGAATAAAAATACTTTCTAAAATTCTATTGTAAAATAAGGCTAAATCATGGTGTTCTTCTGTAGATTTAATAAATGCAGGGAAATCTCCTACTAAAATTTCGGCATCTGTCAAGCAATCATAGATTGCATTCGATGGCTTTTTTGTTATTAAAGAAGAAAGGGAACCAGATGTAGTAATCGGAATGTAAAGTGTTCTAATATGATCATTGCCTTTAGAATCGCGAATGAAGCTTCTTAAAACACCGCTTTTTAAAATGTAAAAATGAGTTGGAATTTCTCCATAGTTTACAATTACATCTCCTTTTTTATAGGATTTGACCTGTATTTTTGATTCAAAAATTTTTCTTGATTTTTCTGAAAGATTAGGAGAGTATGCATTAATGAATCTTGTTACAAAATTCATGAGTTATTTATAATTTTAGTGAATCCAAATTTAAGATTTTTTTTCTAAAAAACTGATGGAATTTGGACCTTCCATAAATAAAAGATCTAGCACAGATAGGTTTTTTAGAAAACCATGCTTGTCATCAAACATTTGAATATAACCATCAAAATTGATGTCTAATTCTTGTTTAGCATTGGCTAAATATCGATATTCTTTTTCGGTTTCAACTAAATATTCGTTTGTTTTTGTATAGTTTTTATTAATCTGTAGCGCATCAGTAATAAAGAGATGGGTGTCAATATTTAGGTCTAATAAATAGGCGTATTTTTTTGAGAAGATGGGCAATAGATCATCTTCATAAAACTCGAAAAATGGCGAGTTTCTGTAGGCAATTTGTAAAGATTTTAAATGTTGACTTTGCCAAGGGGTTTTGTTGTCTATTAACGTGTCTTTGGTTTTCTTTTTAGATGTGCCTGGTAAATGCTTAACAGGGATGTTCAACAGCTGCTTTCCGTTTGGGCCGTATATATAACATCGATTTCTATAGGTTTGTTTTTGGTAATTATCTTCAACTTCAAAAATAACTTCATCAGAATTAGCGATCGCCATGTACTGAGAAATAGGAGAGAAGTATGTAGGTAAAAACAATGCCATCTATTACTTGGTTTCTTTTTTCTGTTTGCGATAATAATTTACTACAAAGTATCCCATTAAGGCAATCAAGAAAAATTTAAAGTAAGAAAAAGGTTCTCCACTTCCTCCAACGGTTGTAAACATTCTGTCCCAACGTATAGATGAAAACTTTGCAAAGCCTTTGACATTAGGGTCCCAGCTTAACCAAATAAATACGGGTTTCCCAACAACGTGGTCAAAAGGAACAAACCCCCAAGACCTTGCGTCTAAAGACATTTGCCTGTTGTCTCCCATCATCCAATAGTAATCTTGCTTTATGGTGTATGAGGTGATTTCTTTTCCGTTTAAATAGTATTTATTGTCGGCGATAGAAAAATTATGAAACTCGTATCTTCTGATAATCTGTTCGTAAAAAGGAATTGTTTTTTCATTTAACTCAATGACATCTCCTTTTTTAGGAATGTAAATCGGTCCGTAATTGTCATTATTCCATTTGTAAAGTGGGCTATGCGGAAAAAGATCAGGGTTAAAAGTTCCTTTAGGTTCAATTTTTTTAATTGCGCTTTTTACAATAGGGTTATTTCTGATCAATGCAGCTTCATCATCAGTAAGATTTAGTAGGAACTTTCCGTTTTCAGAACCATATTCTCTAATGTTGTATCTTTTAACAGCTCCTTGACTGAAAAGCTGACCTCCTGTATCGACAGTGAAAATATATTGAAGCTTCGCTCTATCTGGCAGTACGGTTCTTTTACCATTAATGTACACATATCCATCTCTTACCTCTAAAGAATCTCCTGGGATACCAACACATCGTTTTACGTAATTTGTTTTCTTATCAAGTGGTTTATAGGTGAACTTACCAGTGTTATCACCCCACATTGTTTTTAACGAATCTGCGGGCCAACTAAAAACGACAATCTCATTGCGTTTTATTTTCTGAATTCCAGGCAAACGCATATATGGTAATGATAGTTTATTTAGCCAAGAGTCTTGATCTTTTGAGTCTGAAACATAAGATTTTCCTAGAAAAGGTAATGTGTCATGAACCATAGGAGCAGAAACTGCTGTCATGGGTACCCTTGCTCCATAATGGAATTTACTGACAAACAGAAAATCTCCAACATACAAGGTCTTTTCTAATGTAGAAGTAGGAATTGTATAAGGTTGCATAAAATAGGTGTGAACCAATGTAGCTGCTATAATAGCAAATGCAATAGAACTAATCCATTCTCCCAACGCTGTTCTAGGGTCTAAGCTTCTGTCTTCAATATATTTTGCATCTGTAAAATAATTGATGTAAAATAAATACAACCCTAAAGTAGCTATAGCTAGTAGCGTGTCGTGCCTCTTATGATGACCAAAACTTCTACACGTTTCTACCCAAACTATTGGAAACATTAATAGGTTTACAATTGGAATAAATAACAAGAGTACCCACCATTTTGATCGGTTAATAATTTTCATTAATATAATTGCGTTATAAACTGGGATAAGTGCTTCCCAAGCTTGTCTACCTGCTTTTATATAGAGTTTCCAAGTTGCTAAAAAGTGAACTACTTGGATTGCTAGAAAAAATAAAAACCATTCAGTAAATGTCATAATGTATATTTTTTTGTTTCTTTTGTTAGAAACGTGCTTTCAATAATAATTAATAAGTCTCTTTTAAGGCTATTTGTTACATTCTTTAACCAATGTTTAACACATCTTTCATTGTGAAAACTCCTTCTTTATTTCGTATCCATTCAGCAGCAACAACAGCTCCTAAAGCAAACCCTTTCCTGCTGTGGGCAGTATGTGTGATTTCAATTGAATCTACTTCAGATGAATAATTAACAGTGTGCGTCCCTGGAACATCAGGGATTCTTTTAGCGATAATTGGGATGCTCGTTTCAGATGTTTCTCCGTCAAGTTTCCAGTCAGATTTAGAACTGTTTTTTATAATGCCGTCGGCTAAAGTAATTGCTGTTCCACTAGGGGCATCTATTTTTTTTGTGTGATGAATTTCTTCCATAGTAATGTTGTAATCACTTAAGTTGTTCATCAACTTGGCAAGCTGATTGTTCAATTCAAAAAAGATGTTTACACCTAAGCTAAAGTTTGAAGCATAAATAAAAGCGCCTTTTTTTTCGGTACATAATTGAACTGCTTCATCATATTTTTCTAGCCAACCTGTTGTCCCAGAAATTACAGGAACGTTATTGTTGATGCAATTTGAAATATTACGATATGCTGAAGTAGGAATGCTAAAGTCTATAGCAACATCCGCTAAATTAATATCAAAAGAAGCATCAGAATTTGTTTTTATAACAATCTCATGACCTCTTTGTAAAGCAATTTTTTCAATTTCTTTACCCATTCTTCCGTAGCCTAATAATGCAATCTTCATTTAAAAAGA
>JAESTN010000083.1 GCA_016763595.1 Flavobacteriaceae bacterium
CATCAGCTAAATGCTCTAAGACATAATCTACAGAGCGTTTTTCAGTTAATACACGATCAAAAAAGTCATGTCGCATTCGAATTCCGAAGTTGTTGATTCCAATAAACTCACGAGTATTTTTATCATAATTTAAGTGAATACATTTTGTTCCGTCTTTATGTTCCCAATAAAAGCGAGCTTCATTTTCTTTGGTTTGTGCCCAAACCCAACCGTAGGTTTGATATTCTATATCTATAAATTTTGCTGAGTTAAACCAATGTCCTGGTTTGTATTCAATTTTATTTCCACAAATTGTCTGCGCAACCGTTTCGCCCATCATTCTACCAGTATACCAAACAGCTTCAATTGATCTTCTAGATCCAATTGCTTCATGCTGTTCTGCACAATCTCCAATAGCATAAATATTAGGTTGATTGGTTTCTAAAAATCGATTTACTTTTACACCACGTCCAATTTCTAATCCAGAATCTTTTAGGAAATCTATATTTGGAGAAACACCAGCGGTCAATCCAACAACATTACATTCAATTTCTTCTCCCGTTTCTGCAATTACAATGGATTGTACATTGCCATTAGCATCAGCTTTAATCTCTTTTAAATTCACTCCTAAGCGTAAATCGATATGATTTTTAATAATTTCTTTGTTAATCATTTCAGATTCCCCTTTGGGTAAAACGCCATTCCAAAAACTTTGTTCTCTAACCAAAAAAGTAACCGGAATGTTTCTGCTATGAAGCATTTCTACCAATTCAATTCCGATCAACCCTCCACCTACAACTACAGCGCTTTTACATGTTTTATTATCTGGAGCATATTTTTCTAAAGTCTCTAAATCTTGTTTGTGGTACATGCCCATAACTCCATTTAAATCTTGTCCTGGCCACCCAAATTTGTTTGGCTTAGAACCTGTAGCAATAATTAATTTATCATAGCTTAATTTTTCTCCATCAGTAAATTCAATTTCATTTGAGTTTGAATGTACTTTTGATACATATCCTTTTTTAAGGTTGATTCGGTTTTTTTTCCAAAACCAAGATTCATAGGGCTGTGTGTGTTCAAATTTTAGATGTCCCATATACACATACATCAATGCAGTTCTAGAAAAGAAATAATCAGTTTCTGCTGAAACGATGGTGATTTCTTTGTCCGAATTTTTACGAATATGTCTGGCAGCTGTAACGCCAGAGATTCCGTTTCCTATAATAACAATGTGTTCCATAATTAGTTTGTTGGCTATTCTGTCGCGACGAAAGTTACAAACTTAAAGATGAAAATTAATTTAGAATGATTACAGATAGCGAACGATTTTTAGAGTTTGTAATTCACCACTATTTAATACGACTCAATGCGTAATTGAAAATTAGAACAACCAAAAACAAAAAAATGAAAGCAAACAAATTACGACTATTATTAGCTATATTATTTATATCAGGTGCTAGTTTTGCACAAAACAATGATGCTTCATCAAAAAGTAATATTCAATCGTATACACCCTCAAAATTATTGAAAAAAGGAGAATGGGATGTGAAATGGTTTAATAATTTGTACACAGAAATAAAATTTGCAGACGGAAACGGAACGAGTATCTCTAAAGCAAGAGAAAATTATTTTACGACATCTTTAGATATATTTACTGGAGTATCTGAAAATAGCAGATTAAATGTTGGTCTTTTGTTAGAATATAGATCCAATACCATTGGTGGAAGAGAAGCCTTGTCTGTTTTTAGTTTAGAAAGTTCTAATACAAGTAGAAAAGGATTGTCTTCATTTGCACCCGCAATAAAATTTCAACCATTTAAAAATATCAGTAATTTCTCAGTGCAAATGGCATTTCATATTCCTTTGGTTAAAAATGAAACTGAAAACGGTGTTTTTTTAGATCAGACAACCTACACTTTTCAAAATAGGTACTTTTACGATTATACATTTCCTAGTAATAAATGGCAGTTGTTTGCAGAGTTAAATACAGAGTATAATTTTGGTGATGAAACAAGTTTTGCAAACAAAACATTTGTCTTTGCACCGGGAGTATTCATGAGTTATTTTCCATCAAATAAATCTACCATCTTAGGTTTTGTTCAGCATTCACAACGTTTTGGAGATTTTAAACAAGATTATACTGCTTTAGGTTTTGGAGGGAAATATCAGTTGACTCAAAAGCTAAATTTAGAAGTACTGTATAGTAAATTTGTACGAGGAGAATCTACAGGTTTAGGACAGAGTTTTAACCTTGGTTTGAGGTACTTGTTGACAAAATAAGAGTAACTTAGGTGCCTTATGAAAATACACAAACTCCTTTTAATAGCATTAATTACATTCCATTTATCTTTTGCGCAAGGCAAAAAAATTAATGGAATTAGTTTTGTTGCTTCAAGATCTGCTATAGACGCAAAGCATGTAAAACCAGTGATTGCAGTTAATGGAAACTATGTTGCGTTAATGCCTTTCGGTTTTTTTAGAGATTTAAAAAAACCAACGATCATTTACAATTCTAATCGACAATGGTTTGGAGAAACTAAAAAAGGATTGGAACATTATGCAAAAGAGTTCAAAAAAAGTAACGTAAAAATAATGGTGAAACCTCAACTTTGGGTTGGTAGAGGTTTGTATACTGGTTATATAGATATGGATTCTGAATTGAATTGGAAAATATTAGAAGATTCGTATCAAAAGTTCATTTTAGAATATGCAGAGATAGCTCAACAAATAGAAGCCGACATTTTGTGCATTGGAACAGAGTTGGAGCAATTTGTAGCAAAAAGACCAGAATATTGGAATCAATTAATTACAAAAATCAGAAATGTATATAAAGGGAAATTGACCTATGCATCTAATTGGGATGAGTTTAAAAGAGTGCCGTTTTGGAGTCAATTAGATTATATTGGAGTGGATGCTTATTTTCCCTTAAGTGATAAAAAGACGCCAACGGTTGCTGAGCTTGAAAAAGGATGGCAAAAACATAAAACAGAAATTCAGAAAATTCAACAACAAAACAATAAGCCAATCTTATTTACAGAATATGGCTATAGAAGTGTAGATTTTACGGGGAAGAAACCTTGGGAATCGAATCGAGTAGAAGGTGGTGTGAATTTTGTTGCACAAAAGAATGCAACGCAGGCGATTTACAATCAGTTTTGGAAAGAAGATTGGTTTGCTGGTGGTTTTTTATGGAAATGGTTTCATAACCATCAGGAATCTGGTGGACAAGATAATAACCGATTTACACCGCAAAATAAACCAACAGAAAACTTAATCAAAAAATTATATGCGCAATAAAATATTGTTTATCGTTTTTTTTGCAAGTGTGTTATTTTCTTCATGTACAAAAGAAAAAGCAAGTATCAATCCAGATAACTTGCAAGAATATTTGAATTTGAATTCAGGTTTAGGTTCAGATGAAGTAATTGGCTGTGCTGCTAGTGATGAGTTTGATGCATCCATTTCATACATCTTTTATTATCCAGTAGTTGGCGCCACTGAAATTCAGTATTTCGAAACGGAGAATAGTTCTGTAGATGAACATGATTTTTCTAATTACCAACGAAGAGAACTACCTAAAGAAGGTGTTTTTAATGGGTATTTAGAGCGATATGTTAGAAATGATGTGAAAGAAGTTTGGTCTATAGTTACATTTAAGACCAATGGAAAACTCCATAAGTCAAATCCAATCAGATTAAAAAATCAAACCAAACCTACAGAATGGAGCAATCAAGTTGCCATTGATTTTACGCAAAATACGGCTCCGAAATTTTCATGGCTAGATGGTACTATAAAAGAGAATGCTATTTATTTTCAAGTGTTAACCAATAGCAACAACGACTTGTTGTCTGGTACCTATACATATGATAGGTGGTTTCAATATTATGTGTTGGGTAATGTAGTCTTAAATGTTACAAGAGAAAATCCACCTGAATTGGAAATAGGAAATGAGTACAATTTTGTAATGATGGGCGTAAGTCTAGATAATTGGGTGAATTTGGTACTCGTAAATAAATTTACAATTCAGTAATGAGAAAGCAACTACCCTTCTTTGTCGTCTTTTTTTCTTTGATCGCATTTTCTTATGGTCAAGAAAAAAGAATAGGGACCATTCAAATTCATGGCTTAAAAAAAACAAAACTGAACGTAATCAAATCGTTTTTAAAAGTAAAAACTCAAGAGCCGTTAGATTCGATATTGTTGCATGAAGATGTAAAAAGATTAAAAAGAATTCCGTCAATATCACATGCATATTATAAAGTTTCAGAATCTGAGACAGGAAGTTATCGTATAGATTATTTTTTAGAAGAAAATAGAACCTTAATTCCGGTTGTGAATTTTTGGACGACAACCAATAAGCAATTTGCGTATAAAATTGGGTTGTATGAGTATAACTTTTTAGGAAGAAACATGACTTTTGGTGGTTATTATCAAAACAATGGCTATCATTCTTACGCGCTTAATTTTAAAGCGCCTTATTTGTTTTCGAATACATTAGGATTGGCAATTAACCATCAAAACTGGACGAGTGAAGAGCCTTTGTATTTTGATAACGGATCGGCAAATTACAAATACCAAAACATTTCTTTTGAAACCTTATTGTTGTATGAATTGAATTTTAAAAACAAGTTGGAATTCGGTGTCAACTATTTTAAAGAGAAGTATCAGTATAAAAACGGAATTACTTCTGCTACAATTCCACAAGAATTAAACATCAACAAACTCTTATATAAATTTGTGTATTCGTATAATAACTTGGATTATTTCTACCAATACGTTAGCGGTTATAAAAACCAATTATTTGTGCAAATGGTAACCACAGAAAACGAATTTCAAGACGATTTTTTTATCGCATGGAACGATCTTTTTTATTATAAAAGAGTTGGCGAAAAAGGAAATTGGGCAAATCGTTTACGCGTTGGATTAGCGACTAATAATGAGAGTCCGTTTGCACCATTTGCCTTGGATAACAACGTGAATTTACGTGGTGTTGGAATTTTAGTTGATAGAG
>JAESTN010000084.1 GCA_016763595.1 Flavobacteriaceae bacterium
ATTTAAATTATTTAAACTACAGAAACTAGGTATTCCTGTCACATTAATAATAGATAAAGAACAGAATATAAGATTACAACATGTAGGATATAATCCAGCCGAAACAAATTTTTCTAAAAACATGATTAAAACTATTAATAGCTTAAAGTAAAAATGTATAATAATCGAAATTATAGCAAAAGAAAAAAAACAAAATGGCAACAACGTGTATAGTCAATTGGTTGGTTCTCTCCTACTTGAAAATTCCTTCAGAATTCCCCCTGGTTCGTTTTCTTTTATTAACTTAGTTCTAGCAAACGCAACTAACCATACACAAGACCGTTACCATCAATATATACAATCAGTACGAATGAACGAAAATTTAGAGAAAGAAGAGAAATATACATTATCAAGTAGAAAAAGAAGAATTGCAGCATTTTTTATTGATCATTTTGTTATGACTTTTTTAATAGTTGTACTTGTATTATTAGTAATGGGAACCAATATTATGGAAACCAATAATTTTGGAAATATGGCTACCAAAATGTCACTTAGTATGCTGTTTGGGTTCTTTTTATACTTTGCAAAAGATTCAGTAAAAGGAGTGAGTTTTGGAAAGTGGACAATGGGAATAATGGTCAGAAATGAAAACAACCCAAATCAAATTCCATCTTTTGGTCGACTACTAATTAGAAATTTATTATTGATCATTTGGCCAATAGAATTCATAATATTAGCAGCGAGTAAAAACAAAAAAAGATTAGGAGATGAGTTTGCTAAAACAATAGTAGTAAGAAACTCAAATAAGACTAAAATACTCCCTATTATATTGACTTTAACTAGCGTAATAGTTGTTTTTTTCTTTTCTATATTCTTTTTTATAAGCACATTTATGAAAGATTCTCAGGCTTATAAAACAGCTATTAAAGAAATTGAACAAAACAAAGAAATTCTTATAGAAACCGGAGAAATAAAAGGTTATGGATTTATGCCCACAGGAAATATAAGTACTGTAAATGGAAAAGGAGAAGCGCAACTACAAATTACAGTATTAGGTGAAAAAAATGATATAGTTGTTGAAGTTTATTTAACAAAAGAAATAAATGATAATTGGAAACTAATAACGTTAAATAAATAAATTACTGCTGCTTACACCGTGTATAATTCATTGCTAGTTCTACGCTACTTACGAAAATCCTCGCGGATTTTCTATTCAGTTTGTAGTTGCTAAATTAGTTGCTTAATCAATGTGAAAAATCATAGACAAACACGGTGTTCAACATCTGAGTAAGCCCAATAAAAATGAAAAACAGAACTTTAAAAACAATATGCGGAATTCTTGCATTGATAGTTATTGGGAGTCTTTTGGTTGTTTTTTTTATTCCAAATTTCCAGTTTCGTACTTATGAAATGAATAGAACTTATGGAGTCACTTTCGGAATTCTATCTTTCATTTTATTTTTACTTTTATTTTGGGCTATTAAAGATATTCAAGCTAAAGAAATAAAACCATTGTTGTATTTTATGAATGGATTTATGCTGGTTTTTGCTATTGGGAATTTAGTCGTTTATTCTAAGAAAATTGACCCTGATATTCAATTTAAAGATTATGAAATTTTATATGTAAATAAATTAAATCCTCGCGAAAAAATTATAAGCCAATATGATGTAAATTGGAAAACTAATGAAAAGGAATTTCAGAACAATCACGTTGTAGATATTGGAATTTTTAGACTATATAAATCATACGGAATTGACACTCTGAGTTTAAAACAAAAGTGGAAGAAAAAAACGTTGCAC
This sequence comes from Flavobacteriaceae bacterium, assembly GCA_016763595.1. GTDB lineage: Bacteria > Bacteroidota > Bacteroidia > Flavobacteriales > Flavobacteriaceae > Polaribacter. Next base: position 1,780 of record JAESTN010000084.1, read on the forward strand.
AACAACGTGTATAAAAACCGATATTTATAACTAAATGAAAACTTCAAAATTAGTAATAGCATTAATAGTCATTAGTATTATGCTACATTTTTCTTGCAACACAAATCCAGTAGCGGACTTCGTATTGCTAAATGGAAAGATTGCTACTGTTGACAAAAATTTTTCAATTCAAGAAGCTGTTGTCATAAAAGGGAATAGTATAATATTTGTTGGGAAAAACAGTAAAGCAAAAAAATATATTGGTGACCAAACAAATGTGATTGAACTTGACGGAAAACTTGTGCTTCCCGGATTAATTGATGCACATGCACACACACATGACCTGGGAGATCAACTCTCCTATTTAAATATTAACAACACGACAAGCTATCAACAAATCATAGATATAATAGCTGATAAAGTTAAAATTACTAAACCCGGAGAATGGATTGTTGGAGGACGTTGGGATCAGAATAATTGGGATACTAAAACCTTTCCTATCCATGACGAGCTAAGTAAAATATCACCTGATAATCCGGTTTATCTAAAACGAGTTGATGGCAATTCTGCTTTTGTAAATCAAAAAGCACTAGAAATTGCAGGAATTACCAAACACACTCCTAGTCCAGATGGAGGCGTAATCACAAAGAAAAATAATGGAGAGCCTACCGGAGTTCTTATTAATAAAGCAATGAATCTTGTAATTCAGCATATACCAAAAGATTCGGAAGCTGCAATAAAGAGAAAATACCTTTTGGCAGTAAAGGAATGTAATAAATATGGTCTCACTGGAATTCATGAAGCTGGAGTATCCACCGATAAAATCGATTTGTACAAAAAATTAATTGACAATAATGAATTAAATATTAGGATGTACGCGATGCTCGGAGACCAAACAAAACCAGTTCTGGATGTTGATCTTGTTTCGTTTTTTAAGAAAAACAGGATTCATGAATATGGGCATCATATGCTATCAGTAAAAAGCATAAAAATATTTTTTGATGGAGCTCTTGGCTCGAGGGGAGCGGCATTTTATAGTCCTTACGATGATGATTCAGATAATACTGGTCTTTTAAGAGTTACTCCCGAATATATAACAAAAGTTGCCAAGGCTGCATTAGAAGCTGATATAGGAGTTAACACCCATTGCATTGGCATAAGAGGTAACCGACTTTGCTTGGACGCTTATGAGAAAGCATTAAAAGATTTTCCTAATAAAGATCACAGGTTTAGAATTGAACACGCTCAAGTTGTTAGAGATGAGGATATCGCTAAATATACCTCATTGGGTGTGATACCATCAATGCAATTAGTGCACAGCACATCGGATATGGGCTTTATAGAAGATAGAATCGGGAAAGTAAGGGCGAAAGGATCCTATGCATGGCGTTCATTTATTGATGCGGGAAATATCATTGCATGCGGCTCTGATTTTCCAGTAGAGCAAGTTAATCCCCTACTTGGGATTTATGCCGCAGTAACTAGACAAGACGCAAATGGCTTACCCGAAAGTGGTTGGAACCCTGAGCAACGAATGACAATAGAAGAAGCTATAAAAGGCTTCACAATATGGGCGGCATACGCAGCATTTCAGGAGGACATTCTTGGATCTATTGAAAAAGGAAAACTTGCAGATTTCACTATTCTTGACAAGGATATTTTATCAATTATACCGAAAGAAATATTAACTACAACAGTTGCATACACAATTGTCGGAGGAAAAATTGTGTATCAGAAAGGTGGAATTGATAAATTAAAATAAATGCATAGCCGTACGTTGGCCATCATTTCTCTATACCCATAGTTAATTTATTATTATACCTTTAGAGAAACCAATCATTGACCAATGCTAAAATTCTTTAGAAAAATAAGATCCCAATTATTGACCGAAAACAAGTTTTGTCAAAGAAAGCGAATTAGAATTTAATTTTATTACAAACTAAAGAAACACGTTGTAGGCAATTTACTACCCCAAAGAGCTGAATGGAAAAAATTCGAAATCAGAAACACACAAAAGAAACTTTTTACTTTGCTATGTCAAGAATGCTCGAAAGAGCATCTTATTATGGTTTTCGAGCTCTTATACTTCTTTATATGGTCGGAGAAACGTTGAATATGAAAACACTTGATGCGATAACCATCTATGGTTGGCTTATAGGTTCATTGGTTTTTTCTCAAATCATCGGAGCACTTTTTGGAGACTTACTTATCGGAAATAGAAAATCAGTAATTATTGGTGGAATTATCCAAGCATCCGGAGCATTTAGCTTATGTATTCCTTCAACAACAGGGCTTTATTTGGGATTATTTCTTGTCGTTTTAGGTAATGGCTTTTTTACACCAAATATTATCTCAATTTTCGGAAAGTTATATGTAAACAAAACCAAACTATTAGATTCAGGCTTTACGATATTTCATCTAGCCATAAATTTAGGATCATTTCTTGGAGTTTTACTAATTGGATATGCAGGTCAGGCTTTTGGCTATAACATTGGATTTATTACATCTGGAATCCTAATCTTAGTATCAATCGTTCCAATTCTTATTTTAAAAGAAAAAGCAGAAATTGAAACTAAAAAAAATGAACTTTCAACGGACAAAAGAATTTTAAACATTCTAATTGCATTTCTTGTTATTGGTCTATTTTGGGGGATTTACGATATCTCAAACATTCGTACTTCTGATTTACAATTACAATTTAGCGAAATATCAACTTTGGATTTCCCGAAAGAATTATGGCAATCTATAAGCGCTATTATTATTTTACCAATTAGTTTAATTGCAATTATTTTGTGGACTTTTTTCTACAGTAGTCAATTCTTTAAATTAATGCTAGGTTTTATTTTTGGAGTAATATCATTTGGAATATTATTTCTAATTCCAGAGATTCCAGCTGACAAACACACAATTACATATTTGGTGTCTTTACTTTTTCTTGGGATTTCGGAAATTCATATTGCTCCAATTATGCATTCAATATTGACAAAATATTCAAACCCGAAATATTTAGCAATCTTAATTAGTTTGGCTTTTTTACCAACAAGATTAATCTCTCTAATTTTTGGCTTGTTCAATGATCGTTTTTATGACAACCCAATTTTAGGATTAAAAACAGGAATCATAGCAATGATTATTGTCGGAATTGGACTTATTGTATATGTATGGTGGAATAAAAAAACGACCTACAACGGTGTGTAGAATTAATTGCTAGTTCTACGCTACTAACGAAAATCCTTACGGATTTCCTATTCGGTTTGTATTTGAGTAAACTAGTCGCTTAATCAACGTGAAAAACAGTATACAAACAGACAGACTGTACCGAGAAAAACCTAATATATGAATACCTTTAAATTAACCAAAATGAATTTTTTAAAATCAGTTATTCCTTCATTATTAACCTTTTTACTGTTCCTATTTTGCACCCCTTTATGTAGTCAAAAATTAGCGCCAAAAGAGCGGGTTAAAAATGAACCTGACCATATTATAAGTTCTAATATAATGCAAAAAGACTATCTAATACATATGTCTTTTCCCAAGAATTATTCTACTAAAGACACGATAACCTATCCTGTTTTATATGTTTTGGATGGAAAAAGCACTTATAAATATTTCAATCCATCCAATATTGATTTTAAAAAAATTGAGCAGGTAATTTTCGTTGGCATTAGTCACAAGGCCCATGGTATAGCATCTAGAGTCAATAGATTTTATGACTACACACCATCGCTCGATACAATAAGTGAAAGAAAATTTGAAAAAATATATGGTGTTCCAAAGGGAACAATAAAAACTGGTGGAGCAGAAAAATTTTTAGAATGCCTTAAGAAAGAAATAATACCATTTATTGACACACATTATAAAACAAATTCTGACAGAGGAATTTCGGGGCATTCTCTTGGTGGTTTGTTTACAGCATACTGCTTTTTGAATTCCGATAGTTACTTTACCCGATTTGGAATAAACAGTCCTTCATTGCAGTTGAACGAAGAAAAAATTTTAAACAAAGCAATTCTTAAGTTCACCAATAGTAAAACTTGGGACATTGCACCAACTAAAGTGTTTTTTTCAACAGGAGAAAATGAAAGTCCAATTATGGTTTCTAATATTTTAAAGTTTAGTTTATATCTAAAAAAAAGTACGTATAAAAACATTGATATGAACTGGCACATATATAGAAATAAAACGCATACATCAGTAATTCCATTAAGTTTACGTGGTACACTTGCAAGCTTATATAGCAAAAAAAGATGAAAAATAAATCTAAGGGAATTTTACACAAGATTGAGAAATTTTCTGTATCAGTAGTATTAACCAGATTAATTGCATTTGCAATGTCTATTTATTTTATCCTAAACTTTAAGGATGATCAAAATTTTTATGGAATAATACTATTTTTTTTTAGGGTTTGTTATATGTATTGCAACACAAAAATGTTCTATAACTGCAACAAAGTTAGGAATTGAAATAAAGCAGTATAACCTGTTGAATGTTTTTACAAAAATGAAATTTATTCGTCACAAAACTATTTCAAACGTTGTATTTATTCCTAGTGAGTTTTCAGCTACTATATTCCTTTTGAATGGATTAATTCGCTCAGGAATAAATTCTAATAAGGAATCCGTTATAAAAATAAAAATGGAAGATGGAACAGAAATTGAATTAAAAAATATTGGAAATAAACTGGACGTAGCATCTTTAAATAAAATTATTCTCAAGAACAAATAAAACTAATTAAAACAATGTGCCCATTTATGAATTAGAACTCCTAAATACTTGCATACTCGTTCTATAAGCAGTGTGTTTTAATCCAATCTAACAAGTGCATTAGAACCCTAAAAGAGCAAAATACTCATAACAGTACATGATTCTTATTTTAGCATTTGCTTAAATAAGAAAATAGTTATATATTTAATGTATGGAAAACAATACGTGTATAAGAATTGAAGCAGATAGTAATCAAATAACGAACTGCAAACAAACAATAACAGAATTAGAAAACTCATTTGATTTACTTTCCAATGCTTTAAGCCTGGCAGGCAATAGTACTCGACTAAAAATTTTGTATTTACTATCACAAGAACAAGAACTTTGTGTTTGTGATTTAAGCGACATACTCGAAATGAAAATTTCTGCTATTTCTCAACATTTGAGAAAACTAAAAGACAGAAATATTATTAAGCCAAAAAGAAAGGCACAAACAATATTTTATTCACTAACAAAAGAATACGCAACCATATTCTCGCCATTCTTCAAACTTATTGACGGCAATAAAATATTGGAAACCGTATGAGAAAGAAGAAAACTATAATTGGAGCAGGTGTACTAACTGCAATCGCATCATCACTTTGCTGCATAACACCCGTTTTAGCACTGATTTCTGGGACTTCTGGAGTTGCTTCAACATTCTCATGGTTAGAACCTTTTAGACCTTATCTAATTGGGTTTACTATTTTAGTCTTGGGTTTTGCTTGGAATCAAAAACTAAAACAAAAAAAAGACATGGACTGTGCTTGTGAAACGGACCAAAAACCAACCTTTTTTCAGTCAATACTTTTCCTTGGAATGGTAACGATATTTGCCGTTGCAATTACCTTATTCCCGTATTATTCGACAATATTTTATCCAAAAAATGAAAGGGAAATAATTGTAGTAGACAAAATAGCTATTCAAACATTAGATCTTGAAATTAAAGGAATGACTTGTGCTTCTTGTGAAGAACATATAAATCACGCTGTTAATCAGCTACATGGAGTTCTAAATATCAAATCTTCATATCAAAACGGAAATGCTAAAATAAAATTTGACAGCGCAAAAACAACGCTTAAAGAAATAGAAAAAGCTGTTAACTCAACAGGGTATTTAGTACGTATCACAAAAAAGAAATAACATGAAGATCCAATTAAAATCAACAATTACATGTCCAAAATGTGGGCATAAAAAAGAAAATGAAATGCCAACAGATGCTTGTCAGTTTTTCTATGAATGCGAAAATTGTAAAGTCGTTTTAAAACCCAACCAAGGAGATTGTTGTGTGTACTGTTCTTTTGGAACTGTTCCCTGCCCTCCTATTCAAGAGAATAAAAGCTGTGTAAACTCAACTTGTTGTTCTTAAAATGAAAACGTTCTTATCTGCGATACTACTCCTTTTTTTAACCTTGTCTTTATGTAGTCAAGGCCCTCCAATTACTGTAGAAACACCAGTAATGTTAGGAATGGAAGGAAGTGGAATAAGAACATTTGGAAAATTCATCTCAAAAGAAAATGTCAATATCTATATACAGCCCATTGGAATACCTTACAATATTACACCAAGGTTTCAGGTTGGACTATTATTTCCTTTTAAATTCATAACACCAAAGGGGTCAGAAACGAGTGGAGGAATTGGTGATGTTACCATATTTACAAAATATCAACTATACAAGAAAGACGGAAAAACAAAAAAACATTTAGGGTTTTAGCAAATCTAAAACAATCATTTCCAACGGGAAAAAGTGTATCTAATGCCAAATTAGGTTCAGGACTTTATCAAACTTATGTAGGTTTAATTGTTGGAAAAATATCTACAGCAATTGGCATTTATGGCGATTTTGGATATACTATCACAAGCAATGGTGCACCTGATAATTTTTTATATAATTTTTCTGTGGGCATACCTCTTTTGCCTCAAAAGTACCCACAAAAACAAATCAACACATTCATTGAATTTAACGGAAACTATGTGATTGATCCCAACATACATACGATTTTCATATCTCCAGGACTTCAATTTATTCCAGGAAGAAGAATGCTATTTGAAACCAGTTTTCAAATACCTATAGTTCAAAATAACATTTCGACTACTAAAACAAAATTTATGTTCTTATTAGGAACCCGATTTTTAATTCATTAAAACGAAACATTATGAAACAGGTATTTAGCAAAATAACAGGTAGTTTTTCAATCTTATTAATCTGTGTTATTTTTTCTACAACTATAAAAGCACAAACAAAAATAGATCAAAAAAAAGTTTATATCAAAATAGAAGTCAAAGGTTTGGGCTGTCCTTATTGTGCTTTTGGAATGGAAAAAGAATTGAAAAAAGTTGCCGGGGTTAAGCATGTAAAAATAGTATTAAAAGAAGGCTTAATTTATATCTCAACACCAAGCAATCAAACACCATCAAAAGAAAACTTAGAAAAAATAATTATCAATGGAGGGTTTACTGTAGGTGAAATTGAATTTAGTGACACTCCTTTTAAATTTAAAAAAATACTCCAAAAAATTAAAAATAAACCGGTTAACATATCCCGATTTCAACAATAAACTTGAGGACTTTTTTGTTTCTAAAAACAGCTAGATTAGACATATTCATGCCTTAAACATAATTTTCAAAATTACCATTTAACCTTACAAATTCACGACTCATCGATGGTAATTTATAGCTCATCTTTTATGCAGTCAATACCTGTACGTAAACACGTATTTTACAGTATGATTATTAATAAAAGAAATACAGATTTGATATATAGTTCTATATTGTTCTTATTAAGTATAGGGGCATTAGTTTCTATGTACATGACTGTAAAATTTCTTCAAGACATCCTCTATAATTATTGGTTAGACAATCCTTTTTTATAAAATCCAATACAACTTCTCTTCTGTTTTAAATTCTATCACAACACTTATACTGGTTATAAACCACTAATTATCAATACTTTTTACTCAACGTTCTTTTGTTTATTTAAAAATTTTAGTATCTTTAGGTATAAATATTACTACTATTATAGTTTAACCCCCAATCCTTAAATAGATATGTTTAGTATTAGAAAAGTAGTTCATACTGATTTACACGAACTTCAAAAAATTGGAAAAGACACCTTCAACGAAACTTTTGCTGCTGATAATTTAATATCAGATATGGAAAAATACTTAGAAGAAAGTTTCAGTTTCCAAAAACTACAAACAGAGTTAAACAATCCCAATTCAGCATTTTATTTTGCCGTGGATGAACATAAAGTCGTAGGCTATTTAAAAGTAAATATTGGGGATGCACAAACAGAAAATATTCTACCAAATTCTTTTGAAATTGAACGGATATATGTACGCTCTGCCTATCATGGTCAAAAAATAGGCAAACTCCTTTTTAATAAAGCCAAGCGCTTGGCAGAAGAAAAAAACATCAACAAAATATGGTTAGGTGTTTGGGAAGAAAATTTCAATGCAATTAAGTTTTACGAAAATAATGGTTTTATTGTTTTTGGCTCTCATAACTTTGTTTTGGGTAAAGACATACAAACAGACGTAATGATGACATTAGAATTAAACTAAAAACAACTCATCTACAACCACTTACATAAACATAAAGTCTATTCATCGACAGAAAAACAACTGTTATCTAAACCTCCATTTTATACACGCTTTATTCTTCTACATTTGAATATATAAATGAAACATAAAGTAAATCTCACCGTATAGATTCGGGGTCACTAAAAAGAAACATTTGTAATTTGTAATTATTTGAAAACATGAATCCCAATAAAAATTTAAACTGTGTGAATAAAAAAATAATCTAAATTAGTTTTTAATCTTATTGGGTTTTGTCAGCGTTTATTTTTCTGAAAATGTTTATTTCACAGAAAATTAACTACTCAACTTACTTTAATTAGTATTTTTGTCAAATGCAGAAAAAAATACTACTCATTCTATTTGTCGGAATTTCCTTTTTTGGATTCTCTCAGACAAATACAAAATTAAAAGGTCAAATTGTTAGTGCACAGAATAATAAAGTATTGAGCGCAGCTCATATCTTAAATTTAACTTCTGTTGTAGGTACCATTACAAATGAAAATGGTCATTTTGAAATTCCTACTCAAGCTAATGACACCATACTTATTTCTTATTTGGGGTTTGAATCTATCAAATTAAAAGTAACGAATGATTTACTGAAAGGAAATGAATTGATTATTTCTCTACACGAAAAGGCGAATGAAATAAAAGAAGTAGTTATTAGATCTACAGCACTTATTGGAGTATTAGAAATTGATGTAAAACAAGTTCCAAAAGATCGATTTACAAGAATTCATATCAATGGGTTGCCACAAACCTATGAAGTTGGGAAACCAGTTTCTCAAAATATCAACTCGCCTGTAGCTGCATTATTTCAACCTATTGATTTTTTATACAATCTTTTTGGAAAAAGACCAAAACAACTAAAAAAGCTTCAAAAATTAAAGAAAGTAGACAATTTACGTAATATGTTAAGTGGTAAATTTGATAGAGAAGTGATGATGGAGTATTTACAAATGGACAAACAAGAGTTAAGAAAGCTTCTTGTTGATTGTAATTATTCAGATTACTTTATTCAAAAAGCAAGTGATTTACAAATGATTGAAGCCATTTTAGACTGTTACGAGAACTACAAAGCAATTAAGAAAGGTAAGATAGAACGAGACGTATTACCGACCAGAAAGAACTAACATCAAAAAGGGTTGCAATTTTAAAATTGCAACCCTTTTTTTAACTATTAAAAACTAACTAATTTCTTTAACTAAAATACAGATGTAATGTATCTATAGCCATATTTTCTTTTGCTATTCCAAGAAACTCTCTTAGAGTGAAAACTTCCTGCTTGGTTATTCTTCTTTTCTACTATTAAATTATTTACTGTTGTCATAATATATTTTTTTAACTATTTTTTTCAAATGTATCTACACTTATAAGACGACAATAAAAGGGATTAGTTACACTTGGTTATTGTATTTAACAGATATTTAAGAACTAAAAAACACTTCCTTTAAAATACTGATTTTTAACTTTTTACTACTTTAAACTATCTGATAGTAATTTCATAAAAGAACAATATAATTCCTATCAAAAAAACAATATTTAATTGATTCCCTAAGAGATTTGACAAATCGTCTTTTTCCTTAAAAAAATTACTTTTTAAAGATTCTCATGGCCAAATTGTGGACTATTATATTCAAATAGCACA
>JAESTN010000085.1 GCA_016763595.1 Flavobacteriaceae bacterium
GGGGAATTTTCAATTCCACTACCTCATCTAGCTCTTTAGAAATACGATCTAATGAAAAACGTTTAATTCCAGGCATTGAAACAATTTCTGTTTCAATATTTTCGCCTTCTTCAATAAATAATGGATAGATAAAATCATCTACAGACAATTTTGTTTCTCTAACCAATCTGCGAATACCTTCTGTTTTTCTTAGTCTTCTTGTTCTAAACATATTATTTTTTCTATCATTGCGAGGAACATAGTGACGTGGTAATCTTTTCAGCAGATTCCTTCACGTTGTTCGGAATGACGTTATCATTTTACATAATGCAAATTCACTAATTCCAACACACTTTCTACGGTTGGTAACTTAGCAACTTGTACATTCTCAAAATGTTTTCTTGCTTCTTTAGCAGTACTTTCTCCAATACAAAATGCAATTTTATCAGCAGAATTCTCTTGTAAATAGCTTTCAACTGTTGATGGGCTATAGAATAATACTCCAGAAAATTGTTCTCTAACGTTCACTGGGCTGTACATGGTTTTATAGGCTTCAATTTCGTTTACTACAATTCCGTTTTCTGTCAACACAGTTGGTAAGGTATCTAAACGCAAATCGCTACAGAAATACGTAACTTCTTGTCCTTTGATATTCTCTGATAAATAAGCAGCTAATTTTTCTGCATTCTTTTCAGAATGAGCAACTTTCCCTATTTTTTGTTCGATTAACTTTTTGGTTCTTCTACCAACACAGTAAATATTATTGAATTGCAGTTCTTGTTTGATAAAACTATTCAACAAAGCCTCAACACCATTTTTACTGGTAATGATTACATTTTCAATTTCGTTCTTCACCACTTTCGGTGCAATTCTATTGAAACGTATTTTAATAAAGTCACTATCTTCTACACCTACTGTTTCTGGAAATAATCTCTTTTGAATTTCTGATAATTTCTTTGTTGAAAAAACCGAAAAATCTTTTTTATCCTCTCCTTTTAAGGCAGCCATTATTTCTTTTCCGCCTCTATTTAACACGAAATCAGCGCACTCTTTAGCGATATAATTATGTCTTCCTATTTTTTCTTTAGACTTAACATCTATTCTTTTTGTTCCATCAACATTTAAAAGCACCCCTTTAAAATGGACCTCTTCTTCTTTTACATAAGCCAACGCTCCAATTGGAGCTGTACATCCTCCTTCTAATAGGTTTAAGAAATCACGTTCTACCTGTGCTAACATTGCTGTTTCTTCGTGATTCAATTCTTTAAGGACTTCTAACAATTCTTCATCATCTGTTAACGCTGCAATAGAAACAACTCCTTGCGCTGGAGCTGGAACCATCCAATCTAAACTAAATGCACTGTCTGGTTTTATTTTTAATCGCTCTAAACCTGCACCCGCAAAAATAGCGGCATTCCAGTCGTCACTTTTCTCTACTTTTTCCAAGCGTGTAATTACATTTCCACGAATCCCTACAATGGTATGTGTAGGAAAACGATGCAACCATTGTGCTTTTCTTCTTAATGATCCTGTAGCTACGATCGCATCTTTTTGCGCCATAAACTCTTCATTATCTTTCAATACTAACATGTCATTAGAGTTCCCTCTTTTTAACACAGCAGCTTGCACAATTCCAATTGGCAACACAGTGGGCACATCTTTTAATGAATGTACCGCAATATCAATCTCTCCATTTAACAGCGCGATGTCTAAATTTTTAGTAAAGATGCCTGTAATACCCATTTCATACAAAGGGGTATCTAACACAATATCGCCTGTAGATTTTACAGGAACAATTTCTGTTTTATGTCCTAAATACTCTAATTGTTGTTGAACAGTTTCTGCTTGCCAAAGGGCCAACTTACTTTCTCTTGTTCCTATTCTAATAATCTTCTGCATCCGTTGGTTATATATCTGTTCCAAACATTCTACGCACCACTTCTATACTTTGTGGCACAGACGTTTTTTCGTCTTTTAAATGTTTTACAAACTGAGTTGTTATTTTTTGAATAAATCTTGATGTGATAATTTCTGCATGTCCCTCATCAAAACCTTTTAATTTCTTTTTATGAAAAGCTATTTCATCTTTCTGAATCACTTCTAAAGATTGCTTTAAGGCATTAATTGCCGGTGTTAATCTTCTGTGATTTAACCATTCATTAAATTCTTCTTTATAAGTCTCAATAATAGCTTCAGCACCTGGAACTTCTTGTTGCCTAATTGCCAATGTTTCATCTGTTACTTTAGACAATTCATCTAGGTTTACCAAGGTAACATTTTTTAATTCTTTTACCTCTGCAGCAACATTTGCTGGCATCGATAAATCTAAAATTAAAATGTCTTTATCTCTTGGAATTTGATCGGTAGTTATTGTTGGAGTATCTGCACCTGTAGAAACAATTAACACATCACTATTCTGAATTTCTTGATTCAGGTTTTGAATGGTTGCTTTTCTAATAGATGGATGTTCTTTTACAAATTCAGTTGCTTTCTCTTCTGTTCTGTTGATTAAACTTACCGTTTTGTTTTGTGTATATTCAGCTAAGTTCTTACAAGTATGCTTTCCCATTTTACCCAAACCAAAAACCAACATGTTTTTAGCATTATAATTTGATAAATTACGGATGATGTATTGCACAGCTGCATAGGAGACAGAAGTTGTTCCAGAACTTAAACGCGTTTCATTTTTAACACGTTTACTGGCTTGCATCACATGATTTAGCAATCTCTCAAAATAGGCATTGGTTGTTTTATGCGCTTTGGCCAGTTTAAAAGCTTGTCTTAATTGACCAACGATTTCGTAATCACCTAAAATCTGGCTATCTAAACCAGTTCCCATTCTAAACAAATGCGTAATGGCTTCTTGGTTTTTATAAACATTAGAAACTTGCGCAAATTCTTCTACGGTCCCTTTAGAATATTTACACAATAATTTTATCAATTGAAAAGGGTGCTCTGCAAAACCTGTAATTTCTGTTCTGTTACATGTAGATAACACAAAAATACCGTCTATTCCATTCTCCTTTGCCTCCCTTAATAATGCTACTTGAGCTTCTTTTGTCAAAGAAAATTTACCTCTTATTAATGCTTCTGCTTTTTTGTAGCTAACACTTATGTTGTATAAATTTGTTTGATGTGTATTTTTATTCATGTACTATTCTTCAATCGTGGGTCAAAAATAGAAACTTCATTTAAATAAAAGTATCGCTAAAAGAACTATTAATGTCGTTTCCTGTTTTTTAGGTGGTAAAACTATCATAAACTTGTAAAAATGTGTATTTTCGCAGTAAAACAAGGTGATTCAACCGTTTTTATATAGAATCATTCTAAATAAAAAAGGATTCATTTAAAA
>JAESTN010000086.1 GCA_016763595.1 Flavobacteriaceae bacterium
ACATATGTTTTACGATCAGCTTCTAAAATCCATTTTGTTAAGACGGCTGCTTTCTCCTTTTTCAAAGTCATAAAACCTGCCATATTAGAAGCCATGCCTCTAAACTGATCGTCATTCATTTTAAGTAAATTCTTATTATATGGGCTTTCATATTGCAAGTTACTAGCCGAAACACCGGGCATCATTACTGCTCGCATACAAGCCAATGCATCTACAATAATCATCTTTTTTACTCTTTTCGGGAATCTAGCAGCAATATCTACAGCTAGGTTTCCTCCCATACTATGACCAATAATTCGAATATTCTTTAAATCCTTTCTTTCGATATACTTAAAAATGGCTTCTTTTACATTTTCATACCAAGGCATTTCAATAGGAGCAATTCCATTAAACCCTGCATACGAAAAAAGGTGGCTTTCATTTTTTGTTGTTAGGTTTTTTACGGTTTCTTTCCAAACTGAACCAGGTGTTATAAACCCAGGAAGGAATAAAACAGGATCCCCTTTACCGATTACTTCTACTTTAATTGCGTTCTCTTGACCAAAACTGATGTTGATTACAAATAACAACATCAAAACTATCTTACTTTTTATCATTTTATTATTCCGTTTTTAACTTAGATGCAGCAATTATTACATTGTTACACCCTCTACATAAAAAAAAAAAAATCTTTGATCCATTTTGGCCTACTACTGGATTCAAACCTAGATAGAATAGCCATTATCAGAAATTACAATAGGAACTTTAAAGCCATCCATATGGAGAACGTTCCAGTATCTAGATTCGGTTTTTATCTCATTTAATTAAAAAACTCCTGTGTTTATATGAATTATTCCTGTGTTTATTAGAAATGTGTTTTTAGAATGTGGTAGCTCTGGTACTTTTGGAGTATTAAACATATAAATAAATTAAAATGAACACAAAAAAAGAGTTACTATTTTTAAGAGCATTCGCATTTAGTTTAACAGCGGCTATGCTACTGATTACTACTTTTGCTTTTAAAAACAAAAGTACATTTGATACAATTGACGTAAAACGAATTAATATTATTGAAGATGATGGTACTGTAAAAATGTTAATTACCAATGCAGAAAATTTCCCTAGTAAAGGAGATGAAGTTAATGGAATAATATATCATAAAAGAACAAAACGAGCAGGTTTGTTATTTTATACAGAAGATGGTAAGGAATGTGGCGGGCTTATTTATGATGGTAAAAAAACGGAGAAAGGACATAGTGCAGGACTTTCATTAACATTTGATCAATACGATGGAGATCAAGTAATGCAGCTAATAACGACTGATCAAAAAGTTGGGAATAATAGATATAAATCTGGACGCTTAGTATTTAATGATCTAGGAGATAATCAGACACAAGAAACTTCGACAAGGATTGGAGAGGAACTTAATGGAATAAAAGACCTCAATAAACGCAGAGAAAAACGTGAAGAATACAGAAAAAAAGGAATGTTAGGATCCGTAACCAGAATCGCTTTAGGTCAAACACCTGGAAAACAAAATGGTCTTTTTTTATATGATGATAAAGGAAAAACGAGAGCTAAGTTTATTATTGACAAAGATAATTCAATCAAGTTAATAGCCTATGATGAAATGGGGAAGGTAATAAGTACTTGGCCAGAAATTAAAAAGTAAACTTCAATTTGTGATGAAGCTTTTAGTATTGCTTCATCACAAATTTAATATATTTGTTTTTTACAAATCATGAGAAATTTAATATTTTTTTTAAAAGAGAATTCAGCTTTTCTGATTTTTCTTTTCACATTTAGTTGGTTGTTCATTCTTAGAAATGAACTCGTATCATCAAGAACGTTTGAAAATTTCGGCTTTCATGCAGATGCGCCTTTTTGGTATTTTTTCAAAGCAGTTTTTATCTTTGTATTAGTCGCTTTTATAAAAAAGAAAATCAATACTAATTCCCGATTAAAAATAACATTATTTAAAAAACACTTATTGTTTTTAGGAGTAGGTTTAGTTTGTTATGTTTTATACAGCAATCTGTCAAGTTTATTAATTGCGACTATTTTTGGCACTTTTTCAAGAAATTTCGGAACGCTATACCAAGTTGTTTTTAATAATTTTAGTACAGTCCTTGATTTTGTTATTTTAGGGAGTTTCTCATTGGCTTATTTATATTTTAAGGAGAACCGACAAAAACAACAACAGGTAAATGAATATGAAATTAGTAAGGCAAGAAATGAAATAACTCAATTAAGAGCACAATTAAACCCTCACTTTTTATTTAATAATTTAAATGTTTTAGATCATTTAATAGAAGAAGATACCGCTAAAGCGAGTTCGTTTTTAAATCATTTTTCAGAATTGTATCGATATAGTTTATTTAGCGCAGATAAAGAGTTGGTACCTTTAAATGATGAATTGACTTTTTCAGAAGGGTATTTTGAGTTAATGAAGGTGAAGTACAACGGTTATTATTATTTAACAATTGAAGAAAAAGTAAGAGCTTTAGATATCATTTTACCTCCATTTTGCATACAAGTTTTAGTAGAGAATGCTATAACACACAATAGAGGAACAACAGAAAACCCTATACACATAAAAATAGAAACTGTTGAAAATGGAATCAAGATACGGAACAATAAAGTTTCTTTTAAAAATAAGAGTAAAGGAAATGGAGTTGCTTTAAGCAATATTTCCAAACAGTTTAATTTGTTCAGTAAAGAGCCTATTTCTATTGAAGAAAATGATGACTATTTTGAGGTAGTACTACCGTTGATTAATTTAAAATTATATGATTAAAATTGTATTGGTTGAAGATGAAGCACCAGCCAGAAAAAAACTTAAAAAGTATTTAGAAAAATTTGATCAACCGATTATCGTTGTAAAAGAACTAGAAACATTAGAAGACGTTTTAGTGTATTTTACTTCTGAACCAGATATTGATTTAATTTTTTCAGATATTGAATTACTTGATGGGAATGTTTTTGATGCATATAAAAAACTAACTATAAAAACACCTATTATCTTTAGTACTGCCTACAATCAGTATTGGATGAATGCTTTTGAAACAACTGGAATCGCATATTTATTAAAGCCATATTCGTTTGAACGGTTTGAAAAAGCAATGCAAAAATATTTGACACTTAAAACCACTATGGTGCCAGCCCCTAGCGAGAACCATGTGTTGCAAAAATTAGATGCATATTTTAATACCCAAACAGCAATAACTAAAACTTTTCAAGACTTTATCCCCGTTAAAACTTCTAAGTATACCTACTTTTTAAAAATAGAAGATATCATGTACTTTCAATCAGATTATGGTGTTATTTCGGCTTTTGATAAAGTAAACAAAAGACATATTTTAAATCAAACATCTTTAAAGTTAATAGAAGACATTGTAAATTCAACTATTTTTTTTAAGATCAATAGAAGTGAATTTGTAAATAAAAACTATATCGAAAAAATAAGCAGATACAACAAAAATATTTTAGCAATTAATATTCTGAATTCTAAAACCATTTTAAAAACAAGTCAAAATAATACCGCGTCATTTAATCAATGGATTGGTATTTAAAGAGGTATTTATAAAACACCTCTTTTTAAAGACAATACCTTATATCAGGTTCATTTTTTTACGAATTTCTTCTAATCCTAAATTATGAATACTTCCAATATGTGTGTGCTTTTTTGAAATATCTGGTTCATAAGTTCCATCTTCAACTTTAGCGCCAATATCTTTATACGCATCTCTATAGGTCATTCCGTTTTCTACCAAGGTATTCATATTATCAACCGTAAATAAGAATTTGTATTTCTCATCGATTGGATTTACTTCTTTGATAATAATTTGTTTGATTGCAAAATTGAAAATCTCTAGAATACTTTTCACTTCTTCAAAAGCAGCGATCAT
>JAESTN010000087.1 GCA_016763595.1 Flavobacteriaceae bacterium
ATATTTTTGTTGATTTTAAAATTTATGGTAAAAAAAGAAAAACAAATAGCATGAGATTAAATCAATTGACAATTCCGTCTTTGGATCTAGAAAAATCAGTAGCATTTTATATAAAACTCGGGATGCAACTTATTGTAGATGCATTGCCTAGATATGTTCGGTTCGAATTACCAGATGGAGAAGCCACTTTTTCGATTCATTTAGTAGAAAAATTACCAACAGGTGATGGAATTACCATCTATTTTGAAGATGACAATCTAGATGCCCTAGTAAAACAATTACAAGCAAAAGGAATTTCTTTTACGCAATTACCAGTTGATCAAAGATGGTTGTGGAGAGAAGCACATGTATTAGATCCAGATGGAAATAAAATCATTCTGTTTTTTGGAGGTGATACTCGTAAAAACCCACCGTGGCGAATTTAAATTTTTAGCTGCTAAAATATATAGCAGATTAAAACGCATAAAAAAGCACTACAATTTGTAGTGCTTTTTTATGCGTTTATTGTTTGACTTTTATCAAATCTTCTTTTCTTGAAAAACCTTTTTCCAGTAGTTGATCATGGTTTGTCGTAAGTGATACGAAGTATTTCCACCTCTTATTCCGTGGTCTCTATTTGGATAGGCCATCATATCAAACATCTTATTGTGTTTAATTAATTCATTGGCCATTCTTTCAAAACTTTGGTAATGCACATTGTCATCTCCAGTTCCGTGAATGATCATTAAATCGCCTTGTAATTTTTTTGCATGAGTAATTGGAGAACCTTCAATATAATTGGCGTTGTTTTCTTCTAATAAACCCATATAACGCTCTTGATAAATATTATCATACAAACGTTGGTCAGCTACAAAAGCAACTGCCAAACCAGAAGTATACACATCTGGATATCTGAATAGACAATTCATGGTCATTTGGCCACCGCCACTCCAACCCCAAATTCCAACCTTATTGGTGTCGATAAACGAGTAGGTTTTAAAGAGTTGTTTTGCCGCTGCCGCTTGATCATGGGCAGCTAATATTCCGATTTGACCATACACAGATTTACGCCAATCTCTTCCTCTTGGTGTTTTAGTTCCTCTATTATCAATACTCATTACAATGTATCCTTGTTGTGCTAAATAGTGATGCCATAAATCTCCACCAGCCCAATTATCTTGAACAGTAGCCCCTGCAGGTTCACCATACACATAAAATACAATTGGGTATTTTTTATTCGGATTGAAATCTTTGGGTTTAATCATCCATGCATCAAAAACAGCATCACCAATATCAACCTTTAAAAATTCTTTTGGTGCTAAATTTAGTTTTGCAACTTTCTGTTTGATTTCAGTGTTCGCTTCTAAAACACGAATGGTTTTATGCCTTTGTAAGTTGATTAAAGAAATGGTATTTGGTGTGTTTGCATTCTGAAAACCATGAATAGCAAACTTTGCATCCGAAGAGATTTGATATCTATGCTGTCCTGATTGATTCTTTGGACTTACTCTTTCTGGTTTCGTTTTTCCATTAATTTTACTTCTGTACAAATAACGTTGGGTATAGTTTTCTGGTGAAGCCGTATAATACACATAACCACTTTTTGGATCAATACGATTGATACGTACTACATCAATATTTCCGGTAGTAATTGTAGTCATTTTCTTTCCATCTCTAGAGACTTTATATAAATGTAAGTACCCATCTTTTTCGCTAGTCCATGTAAAGTATTTTTCATTTTCTAACCACATGATATTGTCATGGATATCTAACCAAGCATCCTCTTTATCAACTAAAATAGTATGTAAAGACATGGTTTTTGTGTTTCCAACTCTAACCGTATTTGTATTTTGCTTTCTGTTCAATTGTTGAATCATTACCTCGTAGGAATTCGGAATGAAATCCATTCTAGCCAAATAATTATTACGTGGGTCACCAGGAATATCGAACCATTTTGTAGTTCCTCCTTTAGCACTAACAACTCCCACTTTAACCGCAGAATTTGTAGTTCCAACTTTTGGATAGGGCAACGGAATTGGTTTTGAGTAAATAGAATCTGTATTGTTAATCATATAAAATGTCCCAACACCTTTGGTGTCAGATTGCCAATATGCAATTTGTGTTCCATCAGGGCTCCATCTAAAACCATCTCTACAAGACAATTCCTCTTCATACACCCAATCAAAAGTTCCGTTAATAATAGCAGCATTGCCATCAAAAGTAATCTGCGTGCTCTTGCTAGAAGCAATCTCTTCTATATAAATATTATTCTTACTTACAAAACCAACACGAGTTGCATCGGGAGAAAATTTAGCAAACATCATTGTAGTGCGTTCAATAGATTTTCCTAGTTGTGTTAACTTTCCAGATTTCATGTCCAACACCCAATAATCTCCACGGGTGTGATACCGCCAAACTTTTCGAGTATTTGTGAAAATCAGCAACTTTGAATTGTCTGAAGACCATTGGTAATTTGAGATTGACAAGGGTTTAGATTGGCCTTTCGGAATCAATTGTTTAGCAGAAACTAATACTTTTCTTTTACCAGATTTTGCTTCGTATTTGATAATGTCTCTACCGCCAACAATAGTATTTCTTTCTACAGTAGAATACCCTTTGTTGTCTTTCATCCACCGAACAGGTCCATAGCCTTTAGAACGATAGGTTCCGTTTTTATAAATATCTTCTAAAGTAAGTGTTTCTTGAGACCAAGTAACAACTGAAAATAGGATGGCAAAACCGAACAGAATTATTTTTTTCATGAATAAAAAATTAGTTAAGTATGCAATTTACTCATTTCTGATTGTACATTTTATCCAAGTATTGATGCTATTTAATCCTGTTAAAAAAGGCTATATTTGTGAAGTAAGTATCTTAAAATCTTTTGATTATGGCAAATTACCCAAGTATTTTTAATGATGTTATTGGTCCTGTAATGCGTGGGCCATCTAGTTCACATTGTGCGGCCTCTTTAAGAATTGGTAGAATTTGTAGAGATTTAATGGATGCTGAATTGACAGATGTTTTAATTGAATTTGATCCAAATGGTTCGTTGGCAACAACACATGAAAGTCAAGGTTCTGATATGGGACTTTTTGGCGGTTTTTTAGGTTGGGAAGCTTATGATGAACGATTAGTTACCGCTGTAGATGAAATAAAAGCAGCACGAATTAATGTAGATATTGAGATACTTGATATAAGTGCAACACATCCAAACACGTATAAATTAACCTTAAGAAATACAAAAGAATCACATGAGTTAACTGCAATTTCTATTGGTGGTGGAATGATAGATGTAATTAAGATTGATGGAAATGAAGTTACCATGGAAGGCGATTATTTTGAAACCATCATTTACTGTTCAGAACAAGGAAGTATCCCTAAATTCATTGAAAAATTCATACCTAATGAATCTGTGAAATTTTTAGATGGAGAGATTAAATTTTTTCAAATAAAATCAACTGCTCTTCCAATTGATGATGTACAGCAAATGCTTACTGATCTAAAAGAAGTACACGCAGTAAAATATATTTCAGCAGTATTGCCAGTATTGTCAAGAAACGAATTGAAAGTTCCTTTTAATACTTGTGATGGAATGTTAGCCTATAATGCTGATAAGAATTTAGAATTGTGGGAACTGGCTGTGCATTACGAAAGTGCAAGAGGAAATATTTCTTATGATGCCGTTTTTTCTAAAATGGGAGAGATTGTAGATATTATGGAGTCTTCAATTCAAAGCGGATTGAAAGGAACCGAATTTAAAGATCGAATTTTAGGAGCGCAATCTGTTGTATTTAAAGAAAAGTTAGAATCAAATAATTTATTGAAAGGCGATATGATGAATACCATCATTATGTTTGTTTCCTCCATGATGGAAGTAAAAAGTTCTATGGGTATTATTGTTGCAGCACCAACAGCAGGCTCTTGTGGGGCCTTGCCTGGGGCTATAATTGGTGCAGCTTCAACGTTGGATTTATCAAGAGAAGAAACTATAAAAGCGATGTTGGCGGCTTCTATGATTGGCGTTTTTATTGCTGCACATGCAACTTTTGCGGCAGAAGTTGGCGGTTGTCAGGCAGAATGTGGCTCTGGAGCAGGAATGGCTGCAGCAGCATTGGTATTTATGGCAAACGGAAGTTTACAGCAATCTTTATCTGCCGCGTCAATTGCCTTACAAAATTCATTAGGAATGATCTGTGATCCAATTGCCAATAGAGTAGAAGCACCATGTTTAGGGAAAAATGTATTGGCAGCAACCAATGCATTGTCTTGTGCAAATATGGCATTGGCAAATTATGATCATTTAATTCCACTAGATGAAGTGATTGATACGATGGACAAAGTAGGGAAAGCTATTGATGCTGATTTACGTTGTACAGCTTTGGGAGGTTTATCAATTACAAAAACAGCCAAAGAAATTGAAGCAAAATTAGGAGAAGTAAATTCTGGATTTGCTTTTAAAAGTTGTTAGGCAAAAGGCAAAATAAAAAGAGAATATTTTTTATTGACTTTCTGCAATTAGATTACGAATCCAATCATTCGGAATCATGTCTATCGTTAAGTTTACCCGTTCTGTATTTCCATTATTGATAACTCTATGAGGATCAGATAAACGCATATACCAACATTGGCCTGGTTTCATATCAACAATAGTATTATTCAAATAAAACTCGATCTGCTCTTTGTTTAAAACTGGAATTGTCAATCTAATCACAGATTTTTCAATTTCCAAACCTAAGGTAACATCTCTATGCTCTTTAACTACCGAGTTAGGTGCTAAGCGTAACAAACGAACTAAGGTCACTTTTGTATGCTCTTGAAACTGTGCTACAATACTTTTTATGTATGGCGAAATTTCTAATTCTTTTGTGTGTAGCCAATCACACCAAGAGCCATCAGCATAATCTTCAGCTGGTGGAGGAAATGGAATGGCAGCATCAACTAAATGAGATGGAGACCTCAACGGAATTACATTGTAGTATTCGAATCCGCCTAATTTTAATGCTTCAAATTCTGCTAGCATTTTTTCTGCATCAAATGTAAATGGCAATTGAATTCGATCTTTATATTGTGTTGCTGTTTGTGTCATATGTGTGAAATTTATGAGAAAGCATTTTTAATTGCTTGTACATATTCAATTTGTGTTATTGTACCACAAGGATTAGGGTCAGGGTTCATAGTTTGCTCATGTGAATAATCTTCAATCTGGTCTATTGTCCAAAGAAAAGCACCTCCAATTGATGGCTCTCCTTTAAAACCGGCTAAATGTGTTTGCATAGCTGGCGGGCAATTTCCAACCCATTGAGCCCTGTTTTTATTATAATTTCTACTCCAATCACCTGCCCAAATAAATCCATCTGTATTAAATGATGGAATTGCTTTTTTAATTGCTTTAGCCCAGTCTTTAGGATTATTTGACCCTCCACCATCATAACATTGTAAATTCCATCTCAATACTTTACCTGGATTGGACTTTTCTAAGCTAGCCAAAGAACCAGTCCAAAAGTCAATTTCATTAGGAGCGTAAGGGCAAAAAGTGATTTCAAAACCTATAGTAATTAATAGTTGACAAAAAGCAACAAAAGAATCTTGGTTATATTCATCTTCACAATCCATATCTATGATATCAATCATTGGAAATGTCTTTTTAAATGTTTTAAAGTTGCTTTCTAAATTTGTGCCTGAAAAAGACTTACCATTGTTATTGTAAATGTTTTTAATATTATTAAAGTCACCTACACCTCCACCTCCAAAAGAGGCTATTAGGGTTTTTACATCACCGCCAGTCAATAATGTGGTTAACTGGGGAGCCCAATTTTTATTTCCAAAATATCCTTTTTCTTTACTGATAATCTGTTCGTTATTGAAGCCGATTTCTCCCGAAGTACTAATGTGATATAAACCAATTAGGATCGTGTCCCAACCTGCCTTCTGAATTGTAGAAGTGTGTTTCTGTAAATTAGGTGGATATAAAATACCTTCACCATAAGCCCCAATTTTTAAAGAAGTCGACATAATTTTAATTTAAATTTTGTGAATTAGAATGTTCATTTTTGATTTTTATAAATGTAAGAAATTATAAATCAAAAAAGCTTAAGTTCCTTTTGTGCAAAGGGAAAACAGGTGTTTATACCTATTGAAAAGAAGGAGGTGAATTGTCTAGAATGGGGTATTAAACCTTACAATACCAACAATCCTAATTCTTTGATGTTTTGGACAGGTTTCGAATACCAGAAGAGTTCAAAATCATCAAAATGAATTTCGAAATCGGTTTTCAATTGTTTAAATGAAGTTTGTTTTTCTGAAGTTGGGGTTAAGGTTTCTAAGGCCTCTAAAAACCAATCTCCAGTTTCTTTTTCCAACACCATTTCTATGCAATCTGTTTTTGTATGAAAAGCCAATTGTAACAAGTGTCTTGTTTGGCCTTTCTTGGTTTTTGTAAATTCAGAAACCAGCGGCGTATTTCCTAGCCAAACAATTTTAGCAGTCGGTTTTGTACTGAAAACAGTTTCTGTAGCCAAACTATCATTGATAAAATCAGGGTCAATGGTTGTGTCTGGAACCTTAAAATCAAACCACTCTTGAATCGGAATTTCAAAACCAATTCCATGCATAAAGTTAAAAAGCGATTTTTTTAGTCCAAAGCTAAATTGTGTATGATCAATACCCGTAGAATCGACAAAGTCTACATCATTATTGGCAAATGTAATGTCGTTGTAGCTAGGTGTAATTCCGTACTCTTCAGGATTCGTTCCAACAGGACTATGGGCTGTCATCGCAAACTGATGCCAGAAACCAGATTGTAAAATTCCCAATTCAAATAATTGACGCACCATTTCTAAACTATCAATCG
>JAESTN010000004.1 GCA_016763595.1 Flavobacteriaceae bacterium
ATTCAAATAATGCTGGCAACCCTCCAGTATGCCAAAAAAGAATATTCGAATTTTGTTTAAGCTTTTTATTTTTCAAACAATCAAGCATTCCATAAAATGCTCTTCCTGTATATACCGGGTCTAATAAAACACCTTCTTTTAATGCCAATTCATTGATAGCTAAAATTTCATTCTTAGTTAAAACACCATATTCAGCTTCATTGTAACTTCTGTTTAGGGGAATGTCAGAAAGGGTGTATTTAGTCTTAAGATTTAACAAGGATTTTCCCTCATTTACAAGATTCAATACAACTTCTGCTAACTCGCCTTTTTCATGTGTATCCTTATCAATTTTTATTGGGATAAGTTCAAAATCTAAATTGTATAATTGCATCCCTAGCATTATTCCAGCTTGAGTTCCACCAGAACTAGATGCAAAAAAAAGATAATCAATTTTTACATTTTGCTCTTCTAATTGAAGTTTCAACTCCTTTATTGCTTCAACATATCCTAAAGTTCCTGTTATATTTGACCCTCCAATTGGTATAATAAATGCTTTTTTACCTTTTTCAAGTTTTGAAATATAGCTATTGAAATCTATTTCTTTGTTATAATTAGTGGTGAAATGGATTTTTGCCCCCAACAAATGCGACAATAGTAAATTGCCCTGGTAGTGTTTTGGCTCATTTCCTTTCACAATAATATGGCACTCAATGCCTGCAAGAGCACATGCGGCTGCTGTTTGTCTACAATGATTAGATTGTTGCGCTCCAGCTGTAAATACGACATTACAATTTGTATCAATTGCCTCTTTAATAAGATACTCGAGTTTTCTTGTTTTATTTCCACCCGAAGCCAAGCCTGTTTGGTCATCTCTTTTTATATAAATTGTATAATCAGAATATTTTTTTGACAAGTTTTTTAAAGGATGCATTGGAGTAGGGAAAAAGCCCAAATTAAATTTGTTGGTGAGTCTATTTTTCATTTTCAGTATCTATCTATTTGTATCGGTATAATAATTACCGCCAAAGGTCTTGTGTATGTTTTATGTGTAAAACAGCGATGTTCTTTCCGCCGTAGCGGAAAGATACTTAATTAGCGTGAATTTCAGAGCTTGTACTGAACGAAGTCGTAGTAAAGAATTTCTGCAGCAATTACATATAGCCCCATTGTTTAGGTAGTTTTTATTTTACTGTTTAAAGTGTCCCTAATTTTACCTAATCCGCATTGTTTATTTTATCCAGGAGGGTTGTGATCCATTATCGATTATTTTTTTTACTGAAGAACCATCAGTATTCATCATATAGATATGAAAATATCCTTCCGTGTTTTCTGACGCAAAAATGAGTTTTGAACCGTCAGGGGACCAAGATGGATTCCAATCGTTCACATCATTAAATGTCAATCGTTTTTGATTGGAGCCATCTGTATTCATGACATAAATTTCTAAATTTCCATCTCTATCTGACATAAAAGCTATTTGCTTTCCATTGGGTGAAATCTTAGGATACCAATCCTCAGCATTATTGTTTGTCAACTTAATAATGTTATTGCCATCACCATCTGCTATACAGATTTCACTAAATTGGCTTTTGGAATGAAATAGTATTCTTCCATCTGGCATAAAATAAGGACCTCCACCATTAAGTAGTTTTAATTGGGTTTGGCCACTACCATCTGAATTCATAATCCAAATTTCTTCCTTCCATGTTTCTTCGGTATCTCTGTATTCTCTTGCAAAAGCAATTTTTTTTCCATCGAGAGACCATGTAGGTGAGCTATCCCATTTATTTTTTGCATGGGTCAATCGCGTCCAATTGGTACCATCAATATTAATTGTGTGAATGGACCATGTTTTTCTTCCATCATATTTTGCATAAAAAGCGATGCGTTTTCCGTCAGGAGAACCAGATGGGTAGCCATCACTTACATGTTTTGTAATCTTAATTTTTGATTTACCTTCAGTATCGATAAGAAAAATTTCTCTAACATCAGACTCTTTTGATGAATATGCAATCGTATAGGATTTATTACTACAAGAAAAAAGAAACAGTAAAGAAACGATCAATGAATGTATTTTTAAAACGCGACCTTTTTTTCGTTGTATTTTCATTTTATTTTTAATTTAAATACCTACAACGATTCGTATAAAAAGAATAGCCAATTACCGAGCATTCATTTTCAATTAACCATAAGGTTCAATCGAGTAACAATACTTCAATTTACTGCTGTATCGGCTATTGTTTTTATACACTGTCACCAATGTAGGTACAATTAGCATCAAAATTATAGATGCTAAATTTAGTGTTACTTCTTAAAATCAACAGGTCTTACTTTATTAATAACTTCTGCGCTCACCCAATAAATGTTAGATAGCCCACCTTCTTCGTTATACCTGCTAAAAAATAAATACTTACCATCTGGAGTGATGCTTGGGCATGTTTCGCCAAAAGTAGAGTTTACCGAATCTCCAAGATTAATGGGTTTTGTCCACGTTCCATCTTTCTCTTTAAAACAGACATAAATATCGTTGTCTTTTCTTGTTTTATCTTCTTTATTTCGAGCATTGACTAATAAATATTCTTGAGAAGGGGCAATAAAAGCATGTATACCAAAGTCAATGTCAACTTCATGTACTTCGGGATATTTACCATTTTTATTAGGAGCATAATTGATTTTTATATTTCGTATGTCTGTTATATTGGTATAAAAAAGGTCTCCGTTTTTTGCTTGATTCTGATAAAAAATTTCATCATTATTGATAGGAGATTCAAGTCTTTTTGCATCGCTCCAAGAATCTCCCAAACGGTTTACATACCAAATTTTAGAATCTGTATTGTCTGCGTTATACGCGACAAAATAAATTGTATTGCCATTAAAACTAACAAAGGGTTGCATTTCTTCTTCTTTTTCGCCTTTGGTGAAATTTGCTTTTTTAGGATGGGTCCATTTTTTACCTTCGAGTTTTGAGAAGTAAATATCTGCTACTCCGCCTTTTTTATTCCCTGAATAATATACTTCGTCTAAATCAGGAGAAAATGAAATGCCATATTCGTATCTTCCATTGAGTGAAATAACTCCAGGTGCAAACAATTTAGGAGTCAGGCCCGGTGCTTTTTGTCCAAAATAGGGGTTTTCTATTGTTGGTAAATTGCTGTCTTTTGATCCCTGTTTTTTAGAAGTACAAGCGATTAAAAAAACGCTAAGTGCAAGTAGAGCAACTATAAAGTTGTAATTTCTCATTATTATATTGATGTATTAAGAAGACAAACATACATCTTGAGAGAACTACCAGTCTTGTAAAATCTTGCTATTCTTTTTATAATTACCGGGAGTTACTCCAACGTATTTTTTGAAACTATGCGTAAAATGACTTTGGTCATAAAACCCCGTTTCAAGCGCAATTTCTACCAAAGGAGCATCCGCGTAAAAAAGCTTTTTTGAGTTTTCTATCCTAATGGTAGTTAGATATTCTAAAGGTGTTAAACCAATGTTCTTTTTAAAGCTTTTTTGTAGTTTAAATTTATTCATTTTAAACTTTTTTTGTAGCGTTTCTAAAGTGATTGATTGGTTATAATTTAGAGATAAGTAATTTAGAATATC
>JAESTN010000088.1 GCA_016763595.1 Flavobacteriaceae bacterium
CGGCTAAAAATATTGAAGATCGCATCGCTATTCGAGAGGCTTCAGGGAGTACGCATCAAGAGGCAGAATTAAAAGGAGTTGAAGAATACGCAATAGAATGTTCTATCTTAAAGGTTGCTGTTTCTGAAGACGTACAAAATTGTGCTGATGAAGGAATTCAGATTTATGGAGGAATGGGATTCTCTGAAGAAGCACCTATGGAGTCTGCTTGGAGAGATGCTCGTATTGCTCGTATTTACGAAGGAACCAATGAAATTAACAGAATGTTAGCTGTTGGAATGTTAGTGAAAAAAGCAATGAAAGGTCATGTAGATTTACTAGGACCTGCAACCGCAGTCGGTGAAGAATTATTAGGAATTCCTTCTTTTGACACACCAGATTACGCTGAGTTATTTGCTGAAGAAAAAGAAATGGTTGCAAAACTTAAAAAAGTATTCTTACTAGTTGCCGGTGGAGCTATTCAAAAGTATGGCCCTGAATTAGAAGAACACCAACAATTATTAAATGCTGCTTCAAATATTTTAATTGAAGTTTATATGGCTGAATCTGCAATTTTAAGAACTGAGAAAAACGCCAAACGTTTTGGAGAAGATTCTCAGAAAGAACAAATTGCTATGTCTCAATTATACTTATACAATGCCGTAGACATCATTATTAAAAATGCCAAAGAAGGAATTATTTCTTTTGCTGAAGGCGATGAGCAACGCATGATGTTAATGGGATTAAAACGTTTCACAAAATATGCCAACTACCCAAATGTAATTGAATTGAGAAATACAATTGCAGAAAAGGTAAAAGCAGAAAACAAATATTGTTTCTAAAAAATTAAGGTCATTTATTTCTTCCGTAAAAGGTTTGGAGGAACTGAACAGATTTAAGATACTTGACCTTTAATAAGCTTCTTTAACTTTATGAGTTTTAGAATTTAGTTGTTTGTTAAAGACCGTTATAAATTAATTTTTATAACGGTCTTTTTAATTTTTTATATGTAAAGTTCTATTTAGACCTTAATATGATATCTCCATTAAATGTTTTAAAAGAAATTTCTGGGCCTCCGCCGTTAATTGAACCTGTAATCCAATTTTCTACTTTCACCTTATAAACTCCTCCTTTAGATGCTCTTCCTTTGGTTACTTTTGCTTTTTGTGGTTTAGATTTTAAATCAAAATCTGTAAATATTTCTCCTCTATCAGATTTTAATTTTAAATCTGCTTTCATCGACTTTGGAAATGTTACATCTAATATTCCGTTTAAACTACTAAATGCCATTGCTGTGTTTGGAGTCACTTTTAATAAATTGGCTACAATATCTCCATTTACAGTGTCCGCACTCACAGAACCAGTAATATCTTTCAATGTAATTTTACCATTCACATTACTTACCTCAATAGCTCCTTTAATATTAGAAATTTGAATAAAACCTCTATTCACTGTTGACACCTTTAAAGAAAAATTAACGGGCACTTTTATGTCAAAATCGATCGTTCCCATTGGAGTAGTTTCTACTTTAACAGTGTTGTCATATTCTTCAACAGAGAACTCCATTGAATTATTAGAGATTTTCTTTAGCCCATATTTGTTTGGCTTACTTTTTCTCTTCTTCCCTACTCTTCTTGTTCCTACTACAACTACCTCTTTACCATTGTAACCTGTAATTGTGATAGCGCCACTTACAATTCCTATTTGTAAAACTCCTGAACTGTTTGGGTTACTTAATGGAACTGCTATTTTTTCTTGTGCTGAACTATTTGCAACCATTAAAAATAGGATTGCTACTGCGATTGATTTTATTGTTTTGAATTTCATCTTATTAGTTTTTTACTATTGTATCTCCGTTTAATTGATCAAAATTTAATTGTACGCCTCCGTTACCAATTTTAAACTGCCCTTTTGATCGTATTTTATACTTTACTCCTTTGCTTTTTCTTATTTGTTCTTTTACAATTTTGGGTGCTAGATTAGACACTGCATAACTTGTATAAAAACCACCGTTCATTGTTCTATGACTCACATTTGCGTTTAAACTGCCTTTAAATTTAATATTGATATCTCCATTTAAAGACCTGTACCAACTTTCTTTAGTTGGGTTCTTAGTATACACAATATTAATATCCCTATTCAATGCATTTACATCTGTTGTTCCAGACACATTTTTTAAGGTAATTGCACCATTTACATTATTGGCTGATAAATATTCTCCATGCATATTTTGCACATAAATATCACCATCATTTACAGTACTCACATCAATACTTACATTCTTTGGCACTTTAATTTTAAAATCTAAAGAATACTCATACTTTCTTCTGCTGCGTCTGCTATTCCAATTTTCTCTGTGACTATATGATCCCGTTTCTGGGTTAAAAGAAGTATATGGAGAGTTTGAATATGCATAGATTTTATTTCCTCTTTTGACAACTTTTAAATTGATTTCTCTTTTCCCTTTTGCTACAATCTCAGAAGTTTTCCCTGTAATTGTTTTAGTAACTTCTATTATAATTGTTTTTCCATTATACCCTTCTACTTCAATGGCTCCGTGCATATTGTCTACATAAAAAGTATTGTTTTTTGATAGGCTATTAAATTGCACTTCTTTTTTGATTGTTTCTGTACTTTTCTGCGCAGTTACTGTTATTGAACAGCAACACACAATGATCATAATTATTGGTTTTAAAAATTTCATTTTTTTTCTTTTTTTTTGATGAATGACTTGTTTCTTTTTTAGTAAAGAGCGACCTAGGACTTGCCAATTACATCATGTTGTATTGATTAATTTGATCAGAATTAACCAACATAGTATTAGATTATTTGTTGTATACTTTCTTGCATTTTTTGCTTTGCACTTTCATTTACATCTTTCTCTTCGATTAATTTCTTAAATGAATTTACCGCTTTCTTCTCTTGTAATTTCACCATTAAATCTGCCAAAGCAATTTGGACCATTGGTGATTTTTGATGTATAATTGAAGCAATTAATCCTTCTCTTACTTCAGATATCTCTGTGTAATTTGATAATGCCTCGATGGCAGATAAGCGGACGTTTACGTTGGTATCACTATTTAATGTAGAGAACAATGCGTTGGTTATTGTTTTTGTTACAGAACTCAATTTGCTCACTTCATTTACTGCTTGTAATCTTTTATTTGCCGATGGTTGGTCTAATAAGGTCAATACCAATTGAGAACGAACACTCTCTGTTTCATTCTGAGCAACATCTAACAATTGCAAATCTGAATTGGTATTAAAATTAAATGTACTTCCTACAAAAAAACCAACCGTTAAAATAGCCAATGTATATGCAAGCTGTTTTGTAAACTTAGCGTGAAAAACACTTATTAAGGCATCAAACAAAGACAGATTGTTATTCTTTTTTTCTGCTGCGTTTAACATTGAATAAAACTTCATATCCATAGCAGAAGTTGCTTCAACCTCTTCATCAAAACTAGTTAAGAATAAACTCATTTCTTCAACTTCTTGGTTTGATTTTGGATTGTTCTTTAAAAACAGTTCAAACTCTTGTTTTTGTTGCTCAGAACAATTCCCTGTAATATAATCTGTAATTAACTCTTCAAATTGTTTACGTTCCATGATTATCTTTTTTCAAGTGTTAAAAAAACCTCTTTTAACTCGTTTAAAGCTCGGTGAACTTTAGTTCTTGCTGCTCCTTCACTACAACCTATAATTTCACCTACTTCTTTATATTTTAATTCTCTAAATTTACTTAACATCAACAATTCTTTTTTCTCTGCTGATAATTGGTTTAATGCCAATTGTAAGGTAGATTCATTTTCGCTTTTTGTTATTTCTGATTCAATAGTTTCTGATGTTGTGACACTGTATTCTATTTCATCAATATCTTGATGTCTATTTTTCTTTTCCTTTCTATAATTGTCATAATTGGTGTTTCTTGCTATCTGAAATATCCATGTGACAAACTTGCTATCTTCTGTATACGTATGCTTGTATTTTAAGATTCTGATAAAGACATTCTGCACCAAATCTTCACTTAAATTTGCATCTCTATTCATTTGAAAAAAAAACCCGAATAATCTCTTTTTATAGCGCTCGTATAATAAGCCTAGTCTAAAGGTTTCTCCCATTTTTACTTTCAGCATAATTGCATTATCTGATAATGTATCCAAATTTTGTTCTTGTTAGTTGATTTTCTAAAATGATTAACTGCTCTTTTATAAAAACGTTACAAATTAATTATTTTTTTTTAATAGTTTGATTTCAAAGAGATATACTACAACTTCATCAAAACGTTACACAATAAAAAAGAGATTGCCGAAGCAATCTCTTTTTTATAAAATATATATGTGTAGGCAATTATTCTAAAGCTCCTAAATAGCGTTCTGCATCTAAAGCTGCCATACAACCAGTACCTGCTGCCGTAACAGCTTGTCTATATTCTTTATCTTGTACATCTCCAGCGGCAAAAACACCTGGTAAATTTGTCTTAGTAGATTTCCCTTCTGTAATTAAATAACCGGTATCATCCATTTCTAAAACACCTTTAAAAATTCCAGTATTTGGGGTATGCCCAATAGCAATGAAAACTCCAGTTACAGCAATTTCAGTTTTCTCTCCAGTTTGATTATTCACAGCTCTCACTCCATCAACAACTGTATCTCCAATTACCTCATCAATTTCTGTATTGTAAATAACTTCAATGTTTTCAGTTCTCTCTACTCTATGCTGCATTGCTTTTGATGCTCTCATATAGTCTTTACGAACCAAAATAGTTACTTTTTTACAAATATTTGCTAAATATGTAGCCTCTTCTGCAGCTGTATCACCTGCTCCAACAACAACAACATCTTGACCTTTGTAAAAGAACCCATCACAAGTAGCACACGCAGAAACTCCACCACCAATTAAACGTTGTTCACTTTCTATTCCTAAATATTTTGCAGTAGCACCTGTAGAAATAATTACAGTTTCAGCTTCAATAATAATTGAGCCGTCTATTGTAATTTTATGAAATCCTCCAACTTCTTTACTAAAATCAACTTTAGTAGCCAATCCAAATCTAACTTGAGTTCCAAAACGCTCAGCTTGAGTTTTTAAATCTTCCATCATTGCGGTTCCATCTGTTCCATTTGGATAACCAGGAAAGTTATCAACTTCAGTAGTTGTTGTTAATTGACCTCCCATTTGCATACCTGTATACATAACAGGTTTCAAA
>JAESTN010000089.1 GCA_016763595.1 Flavobacteriaceae bacterium
ACCGCATTCAACCATTCTTTTGGCTTTTTCAAGAACCATGTTCGCCACTTTTACGTGTCTGTCTGCAGGCTCATCAAAAGTAGAAGCAACTACTTCTCCACGAACACTACGTTGCATGTCAGTAACTTCTTCTGGTCTTTCGTCTATTAATAAAACAATTTGATATACTTCTGGATGATTTGCTGCAATTGCATTGGCAACATCCTTTAAAAGCATTGTTTTACCTGTTTTAGGCTGTGCTACAATCATTCCACGTTGTCCTTTTCCTATCGGAGAAAACAAATCGATGATTCTTGTAGATAATGAACTTCCTTTTTCTGCCAAATTAAATTTCTCTTCAGGAAATAATGGCGTTAAATGTTCAAAAGAAACTCTATCTCTAACAACATTAGGATTTAATCCATTGATTTTTGAAACTCTAATTAAAGGGAAATATTTTTCTCCTTCTTTTGGAGGGCGAACATTCCCTTTTACAGTATCACCCGTTTTTAATCCAAATAATTTAATTTGAGATTGTGATACATAAATATCATCAGGAGATGATAAATAATTATAATCAGAAGAACGTAAGAAACCATACCCATCAGGCATCATTTCTAAAACACCTTCACTTTCTATAATTCCATCAAATTCATAATCGGGATCCTTATAGCGCGTATTACTCTTGTTTCCTTTTGCAACCTTATCTCTTTGTTGATTGCGATTTTTATTTTGATTTGGGTTCTGATTTGGGGTGTTGGTTTTCTGTCGCTGATTTGTATGGACAGGCTTTTTATGCTCTGGTTTTTTATGCTCAGGTGCAGTTTCCTTTTTCTCTTCAGTGTCAACAGCATTAGAAACTTCAGTAGTCTCTACGGTCTCTTGCGTTGTAACTTGTGAAATAACCGCTGGTTTTACCTCTTTAACCGCTGGTTTTGCCTCTCTAACTTCTGGTCTCTTCTTTTGGGGAGGCGTATTTTTTATTTCCTTAGAAGCTATTTCAGGTATTTCAGTTGCTTCTTTGGGTTCAGAAATAGCCGGAGACTCTTTTCTGTCTTTATGAACGACTTTTTTTACAACTCGTTTCCTTTTAGGTTTTGGAACCCTTGGCTTTTCTTCGTTGGCAAGATTTGCTGCCTGTGTATCAAGAATTTGATAAACAAGGTCTAATTTTTTTAATTGACTAGTCTTTGATAAGCCAGTGCTTTTAGCGATTTCTTGTAATTCAACAAGAGTTTTTGCTTTTAGTTCAGAAATTTCGAACATTTATAAGGTTGTTAAATTAATTTTATGAGAATTATCCTTATGCTTCTAAAGGATGTGTTTGTAAATTTTCTTTGATTAGAGATATTGTAAAGTATATACAATACTAATGTGTAGTTGATTATGGTAACAAATATATATAATTATTTTTAACTACAAAGTTTCTTTTTGAAAAAAGAAAGTTTTACTTTTGCTTTCCAAGTTATTTAAAATGATTCAAAGAATACAAACACTTTATTTATTAGTTGCCGCTATCTTTTCTGGTGGACTAATTTTTGTGTTTAATTTATGGA
This sequence comes from Flavobacteriaceae bacterium, assembly GCA_016763595.1. Lineage (GTDB taxonomy): Bacteria > Bacteroidota > Bacteroidia > Flavobacteriales > Flavobacteriaceae > Polaribacter. Next base: position 1,536 of record JAESTN010000089.1, read on the forward strand.
CTGAAAAGTCAGGAAAAATGCTTTCTGTGCCTAATTTAATGGCAGAATCATCAACACTTTTAAAAACAATATTATTTGCATATATACTCTCGTCTTTACTATCGCTAAGTGCAATTTTCTTATTTAAAAATAGACAATTACAATTTGTTTTAGGCAGGGTTAATATGTTAATCAACTTCTATTTATTAGGTGTACTTATATATTTGTCGCTAACTTTATCTGGAGAAACAGCCGTTTCTGAGAAGGGTATTGGGATGTTCATACCAATTATTGTAGTTGTTTTACTTGTGGTCGCAAATAAAGCAATTAAAAAGGATGAAGATCTTGTGAAATCTGTGGATAGATTAAGGTAAACCTAACATCTTAGTATATTTAGTGCGATAAAACCGAGGATAGTTCCTCGGTTTTTTTTTGTTTATAAAAAGAAGCTGAATAGAGCAATGTTCTTTTTTTTGCGTTTTCTAATTTTCAAAACTTGAAGAAAACCTGCATAGGAATAAAAATTTGTAGTTTAGCGGTGGAGAAATTGTTCTAAAACCTGGATTTTTAAACAATTGAAAAATAGGTGTTTATACGTGTGTCTCACGGTTTTCCGTGAGGGCATAGTCTCACGGTTTTCGGGGAGTCATCTAACGGTTTTCCGTGAGTCTAAAAAAACCCCATAAATGGGTATTGTACAAACTGTAATAGTAGTCTAAATTTGTAATGTAATTAATTATGAAAGAAAAAATTAAAGTTCACATCGCAGATGATCATATGATATTGATCGAAGGAATTATCGCGATGTTAAATACAGATAAAGAGATCAAAGTTGTTGGTTATTCATTAACTGGTATGCAAGTACTAGATTGGTTTGAAAAGAACAATGCAGATATCTTGGTGTTGGATATTAATATGCCTGAGTTAGATGGTATAGAAGTATTAAAAAGGTTCAATAAGAAAAAAGGACACCAAAGAATTATTATGTTATCTAGTTATGATGATGTAAAGTTAGTAAAAGAGTTAACAACGTATGGAGCTGATGGTTTTATCTCTAAAACATGTGCAGGAGAACATATTATTAAAGCAATAAAATCTGTTTATAATAATACGCCTTATTTTAGTGATGATATTAAAGAAGGGCTGTTTAATTTGGCAATTGGTCAAAATGTAGCAGACGGTTCTAAACCAGAATCTAAAGCAACCAGCAGTTTAACCGATAGAGAATTGGAAGTGTTAAAACTTGTTGCGCAAGAGTTTAGTACACAAGAAATGGCAAACCAATTATTATTAAGTGTCAATACAGTAGAAACGTATAGAAAAAGTTTATTAAAAAAATTAAATGTAAAAAATGCAGTGGGTTTAGCAATGTACGCCGTGAAACATAAAATTATATAGTCATCTATCCCCTAAATAGAGATTCCTTTTAAAATCATTATTGATTAATTCCCCCAAAAAAAGAAAAGAATCCCCCAAGCCTATATACTAAAAGTTATCGGTTTTGCTTCCCGCTCATTTTTTAATTTCCCCCTAACAAATAATTAATCTAATCAATTTAAAATTTAGTACCATGAAAAAACTATGTGTTGGCTTTTTAGCCGTTGTGTTAGCATTCAGTTTTACATCTTGTTCAACGAATGAATCAGATCTAGAAATTCCCCAAGAAAATTTATTAAAGAAAGCAAAGTTGAAAAGAGATGCTTCAGGTGCCTATTCTGTTGAATATGTAGTTGCAGACAATACAGTTTCTGATTTGCGTACTGGTTTAACTTCATTAACAAATGAATTTCATTTATCTAAAGTAGGTTTTGATACCAAAGATCAGTACAGAGAAGATTTAACTCTAAATGATAATACATTGCGAATTGGTTTCTTTGACAATGAAACTGGTAAAAGCGTGAAATGGACAATTGAAGATGAAAACATTACCTTTGCAAAAGGGAACTCTACAAATTTTTTGAAGACCTATGTGTTGGCAACAAATACCGATGGTACCATTCAGTTAGATTTCGAAGTAAATGATAATATTATTACTGAATTTGTATACAACGAAGACCTGGCGATTCATGAAGTGCATTTAAGAAAAGGGACAAGTACAAATAAAGTGTTTTCAAGATCATTGACAATTCCTGATACAGGAATGTTAAAATTAGATTTTGTAAATCATAAACTGTTAGGGAAAGGAACATCTGAGTATGTTACAAAAATACCTAAAATCGTTTATCAACTAGACTAAATCCTATTTGTAAAAAGGTGAATTGATAAAAATTTAAATGAATAAATTTTTTAAAATTTTTTTGATTGTTTTAGCTTTAATTTCGCACACGCAATTAGAGGCAAAAAACTACTATATTAAAGGAGAAATTGTATCAACCTCAATTTCTCCTTTATTTGTATTTCAAAAAATAAATACTTCATTCAAAATGTTGTATTTGAAGGCAAATAAGTTTTATGATGAAGAAGAATACGATGAATCTTTAAAAGCTGGTTTAAGTCTTTTAAGTGAACTTGAGAAGACTAAAAATGTAGAATTAAAATACCTTACTAATTTACTGATTGGAAACATCTTTAAAAAGAGGAATAATCATGATAAAGCTCTAGCTTACTTTAAGAAATCATTGAAAATAATAAAATTTAGAGATGATTTTAATGAACAAGCATTAATTGGATTAGGAAGTGGGTATTTGAAAAACACCCAATTAGCGGATAATCTATTGCGTATTGGAACTGAATATTCTAGATTAAAAAAGGTAGATAGTGCTAGGATTTATTATGAGGATGTAATAAAAATGGAATCATTAAGTGATGATATTATTGAAGTGAAAGCTAAAGCGTATAACAATTTGTCGGGTACTTATATTGAAGAGTTAGATTATGAGATAGCTAGAGAATATGCTTTGAAAGCTGTAGAAATGCATCGAAAGAGTAATGATAAATTATTAATAGCAGGGGCATTAAATAATTTTGCTAGTATCTTTTTAATGGAAAAAAAATACGATAGAGCAAAAGAAATTTACTCTGAGGCTATAGATTTAATAAAGTTTGATGAAAGTATTAAGGCATTAAAAGACAAAGAGAATTTATATTATAATTTAGCATACGTTTTGTATAAGCAAAAAAATTATAAGGCTTATGAATATTTTGATCAATCATACATTTTAAAAGAGACTTTGTCTGATAGAGAATTCCGTAGAATAGTAAAAGGAGTTTATGCGGAATATTCGATACAATATAAAGTAGAGCGTCTTAAAGATAAAGCAGCTCAAGAAGAGGCTGAAGCCAGAAGGTCAGCTTGGTTATTTGGGATTTTAAGTTTGCTTGTCATTATCAGTTCTGGAGTCATTTTATACAACTACAAACTGCGTCAAAACAACTTAAAATTAAAACTAATTCAGACGCAATCAGCTCAAGAAAGCAAGTTAGAAAAATTAAAGTCAGAATCTCAAGTACGTATCTTAAATGCTACGTTGGACGGGAAAGAAACGGAGCGTAAACAAATTGCAGAAACACTACACGATAGTGTCAGTTCTTTATTGTCATCCGCAAACTTGCATTTACAAGCAACTAAAATGCAATTCAATGGAGATACGCCTATAGAGATTGATAAGACCCAGAAAATTATTATAGAAGCTTCACAAACTATTAGAGATTTGTCGCATACGTTAGTGTCTTCTGTATTGTTAAAGTTTGGGTTAAAATATGCCATTATAGACATGGCAGAAAAATATTCGAATTCGCAGATTCAAATAAATACAGATATTAAAAACCTAAGACGCTACCATCAAAATTTTGAAATAAAAGTAAACAACATCATTCAAGAGTTTGTAAACAATATTTTAAAGCATAGTAAAGCCTCAAAATCCATTGTAAGAATAGAAGATAAAGAAGGCAAACTAATTATTAATATTCAAGACAATGGAATTGGTTTTGATAAAAAAGTGATTCCAGAAAAAGATGGCTTGGGAATCAACCAAATTGATGCCCGCATACAAATGATGAAAGGGGAGTTTAATATAGATTCGAACTCAGAAAATGGCACAAAAATAGCGATTGTCTTGCCAATTTTAGAAAAGGAAATCCCTATCCGCGTGTAGCCAATTCTATAATTTCTAAGTCTTTTATTTGCGCTTTATCAATCGTAAAACGAAGCATAGTTCTTATGTTGTGAAATCCATGGTTTCCTGCAGCACCTGGATTTAAATGCAATAAATTCAGCTTTTTATCATATTGCACTTTTAAAATATGAGAATGCCCACTTATAAAAATGGTTGGCGAGTTTTTCTTTATTTCTTCTCTAATCCGTTGATTGTATTTATTAGGATATCCCCCAATATGAGTCATCCAAACAGAGACTTCTTCTACCGTAAATTTATTGTCTAAAGGAAATTCTAAGCGCGCTAGATTGTCATCAATATTGCCATAGACTGCTCTTAGTGGTTTTAGGTTTTTAATGGTGTCAGTAACACTCAAATCACCAATGTCCCAACATGCCAAACTTCATCA
>JAESTN010000090.1 GCA_016763595.1 Flavobacteriaceae bacterium
ATGGGAACCATAATCATAGAGTTTGATGCAAATGAAACTGGGGATTGGTTTTTTCATTGTCATGTTTTATACCATGCCAAAGCAGGGATGGCACGTATTTTTAGTTATGGCGATCCTAAAGACTCAAGACTCGCTAAGTATCCATTAAAAAACTTGACAAAAGCAGATAAAACAATGTATTCTTGGGGAGAAGCAACAGTAGCCAGTCATATGGCGTCAATAGAATTGGTTGCTACAAATACCTACAATCAGTTTAATTTTGCTGGTCAATATGGTTGGAACGAAAACCTAGAAATTGGTGTTGACTATGAACGTTATTTAGGAACGTTTTTTAGAGGTTATGTTGGTGTAGAACTCGAAAACACGCTCGAAGATTCTTTAGATGATATTGAAATGGTAGGACGTTTAGGTGTTCGTTGGTTATTGCCATTTTTTATTGATAGTGATCTAAGCATCGATACCCAATTACGTCCACAAGTTGGGTTTTCAACAACATTACCAATATTTAACAGATTTGACTTGCAAGGAACTTGGCAAATGGTATCAGATTTCGGTTGGAAAAATGATTTACCTACCAATACCAATTGGGAGCGTGAATATACCTGGAGTATTGGCGGAGAATACATTTTAAGCCAATATTGGTCACTCTCTGCAAGTTATGATAATCGCTTTGGTACTGGAGCAGGAATTACCGTAAGATTTTAACCAAACGATAAAAATATGCAAAATAGAAACAATCAGAAACGCTCTTTAGTAGGCGCTGTTTATTTAGGCACAGGGGTAATGATTGGTGCAGGTATTTTTGTGCACATGGGAATGGAGATGGTTGAAATGATGCATTGAATACTTGTTTCTTCTGAAAAAATCTTTACAGAAGTTAATGACATCGAGTTTTCAAGATACACCAATAGGAGTTACTGAGTTTACAAAGCTTCAAAGTAACAAAAGGCTAAATTGCCAACCCCCAAATTGCAACTTCTATCATTTTTCACAAACTACTGGAAGAATGGGACAAATCAATCCGTAAACAAATAACTGTAACATTACTCCTTAACCGTTGTCTTTTTAAAAAGTTAACTAACTAAAATAGAAACAGTATGAAAAGTCACATAGTTGCATTATTTACAATAATGCTTGTCATTGTATCTTGTAAAAACGAACCTCAAATTGAATATGCAATACTTCATGGTAAAATAAAAAACCCTATTGGTAAAACCATACATATTGAAGGGAATGATGGTAGTAATTTTAGCAAAAGCATTGCTCTTAAAGAAGATGGCACTTTTAGAGATACAGTATATGCAAAGCCAGGGTACTATACACTGAAGTATCATAAATTAAGAATAAAATATTATCTTGAGCCGGGTTTTAACCTACAAACGGACATCAATACCGAAGTTGTTGAAATTAGCGGAAAAGGAGCAGAAAATAGCAATTATTTGGCTTCAAAAGGGGAGATATATTCACAGATTTTACCCGATTTTGTAAGTTTATACTCACAAGAAGAAGCTGTTTTTTATAACAGAATTACTGAATTGAAAGCTTCATGGGGAAATTTAATAAAAAACACTCCGAACTTGAGTAAAGAGTTTATTTCTTTTGAACAAAAGAGCATTCACTATTACTATTTATTAAATTTAGAACGCTATGCTTTTTATCATGGGTTTTTTACAGGAAAGAAAAACATTAAGGTTTCAGAAAAATTTAAAACCCCATTGATCAGTGTCAATTTTGGTAATGACAAAGAGTTTGTGTTTTTTACAAGTTATCACGATTTGGTGAGACAACATTATGCCAACAGAATTAGAAATGAAAAAAATATTTCTGTTATATTCGATGAAATAAGTGCCTTTAAAGCACCTATACTAAAAGAGAGTTTGGCTAAAAAATTCAATAATTATATTTTACCATCTGAAGAGAATAACGAAGCATTATACAATGGTGTTCTTAGATTATCTTCTAACACTGCATTTAAACAAGAGTTAATTAAAAGATATTTAAGAATAAAACCGCTGGCAAAAGGCAAGACTTCTCCTCAATTTAACACCTATAAAAACCATAAAGGAGGTACTACTTCATTAGAAGATTTAAAAGGAAAATATGTATATATAGATATTTGGGCAACTTGGTGCAGCCCTTGTATACGAGAATTTCCTTTCTTAAAAAAACTTGAAAAAGACTACCGAAATAAAAATATTACGTTTGTTAGTATTTCTATTGATAAGGCAAAAGATTATGATAAATGGGTACAACTGGTGCAGGATGAGGCATTAGAGGGCGTACAATTGTTCGCAGATAATGCCTACGAATCTAAATTTATTAAAGAGTATGTTATTGATGGTATTCCCAGGTTTATTCTAATAGATCCAGAAGGGAAAATTATACATGGCAATGCTCAAAGACCTTCAGACCCTAAACTTATCGAAATTTTTGATCAGCTAGGTATGTAGTCATTCCAACATATAAAATCTGCTTGTAAGAGCTATGAAATTCGGGAGCGGAAATTTCTATATATTTGTACAATACGATGCTACATGGGGCCTACGCCGAGCTTAATAAGGTAATGGGTTGAGGACGGCCGTAAAGAAACCGTCTTGTAGCCCTTTTTATAGAAAGAAACAGTGGGCAATTGGAACTCGTATTACACAACAATATATAGAAGGGAAGAAGTATAATTTCACGATATATTCTGTTAATAAAACGAGTATATATGCAAAAAAAAGCAACCAAAAGATTAAAAAAACCTTGGCCAACCAAAGCGGCTATGGAGCAGGTATACGAAATGAAACTTTGGGGCGATCATTCGTCTAATTTTTATTCGGGAATAGGATCACATCGACCTGAAATTATAGCGCCTTATCTCAAAGAATTGCGTACGTTTTTAAGTTCTTTTGAAATCCCACTTACAGTATGTGATTTAGGCTGTGGAGATTTTAATGTAGGTAAAGAATTGGTGCCTTATGCCAATAAATATATTGCTGTTGATATCGTAACTGATCTTATAGCCCATAATAAAGAAAAATTTAAAGACGAGAAGGTCGTATTTCAATGTTTGGATATTGCAGTAGATGATTTGCCTTCTGGAGATTGTGCGTTGGTAAGACAGGTGCTTCAACATCTATCCAATTCCGAAATACAAGGCATTCTAATTAAGTTAGCTGCTTTTAAATATGTGGTACTAACAGAACACCTGCCTGAAGGATCTTTTATCCCCAATAAAGAAATAATTTCAGGACAAGGAACGCGATTGCGAAAACAAAGCGGGGTAAACGTTTTAGCGGCACCATTTAATTTTAAAGGAAAAGAAAAAAAGCAATTACTGTCAATTAGGTTAACCGATGGCAAAGGGATCATCGTGACTACCTTGTATACGATTTTTTAAACGATAGATGTAGCTGCCGATCAGTTCCATGAACACCAAGTTTCAATGCTGTAATATAGCAATGCGTTGGGTAAAATTATAAAAATATCATTTTAGACAGTTCCGTTTATATAGCCACTGTTCTAGCACGCTCCATAAAGTAAGACTCAAAACGTTTTAGAGTTGGG
>JAESTN010000091.1 GCA_016763595.1 Flavobacteriaceae bacterium
CTCACATAAAAAACGTCATCTAATTTAGATGGCGTTTTTTTTATAATACTTTCAACATTATAGTGCTTTTTGCAACAGTTTCTTCCCATTCCTTTTCTGAATTACTCTCTTTTGTAATTCCACCACCCACATAAATAGAAACTTCAGTATTGTTTATCTCCATACATCTTAGGTTTACAAATAAATGGGAATCATTCTGATGTACTTCCCCCATATTTAATTCGCCTAAAAAACCCGTATAATAAGATCTGTTATAGTTTTCGTTTTCTAAAATAAACTGCCTTGCTGCTTCTTTTGGCAAACCACAAACAGCTGGAGTCGGATGTAATAAAGCTATTAAAGAAAATAAACCATTTTCTTTAACAACATCTAACTGTCCCGTAATCTCTGTTCTTAAATGCAATAGAGAACCTGCTTTTACAGTCTCCGTTTCAGAGACTTCTAGGCCTTTAGAAAAATTTGATAGTTTGTTTACAATATAATCAGTTACAAATTTTTGTTCCTCAATTTCTTTTTGATTCCATGTTGGGGTACTATTTTTTTTATAAACCTGAGTTCCTGCCAACGCCATTGTTGCAAAACAATTACCCTCTAATTTCAATAATGTTTCTGGTGTTGCTCCTAACCACAGTCCTACTTTCGGATGAAACCAAACATATACAAATGCGTTAGGATATGTTTGTAATAGCTTATTATACGTTTCAACAATATCTATTTCGGTACGTTTTACTTTTTCTTTTCTAGATAAAACTACCTTTTTAAAATGGGTCTTTTTTATTGCCTCCACTCCTTTTTCAACTAACTCTATATGAGCCGATTTTGAAACGGTATTGGTTGACAAAACACGGGGCAATGCTATATCTTGATCTACTGGTACATTATCTCTTATAAACTCAGAAACAGACAATGGAAGTAATACTGTTGTATCGCTGGCGTTAAATGGTGCAAAAATGAATCCTTGTTTATCATATTGATTTGTAATGATGTTTAAATCATCATTTTGCTGAAACACCCCAAATACGTCTTTAGCATTAGGCTTATTATACACTACAAAGGGAAGTTTTCGTTTATAGTGTTCTTGTATTTTCTTTTGAATTATTTTCAATGTGTCAACTTTAAAAATTCTTTTTTTATAAAATCAAAATTAGACCAAACCAAAGTATGTCCAGCGTCATTTATCGTTCTTAGTTCAAACTGTTTTTCTGGAAATTGCTCTTGTAAAAAGAGTGAATTTTCATAAGGTGCAATTCCGTCAGAATCTCCATGAATTGCGATAATATCTGAAAGGCATATTTTCCAATTCAGTTCATATTTTTGCAACTCCCTTTTGTGAGTCATTTTTTCTAGAGAAGCAGATTTCCAAACATGCGGCACCAACCAACGCGTTAATTTCCATTTATAGAAATTCAACATAAATGGCATTGGCTCTACAATACTATAAGCTGCTGGAGCCAATAAAACAATATGTTTGTATTTTTCTGTCATTGCCAAAACGATTGGACCACCATACGAATACCCAACAAGTATTGTTTTTTCAGGATTTAAGTTTTTACTAAAATCTTTTAATATATCCACTTCAAATTTCAATGATTTTTGAGCCAATGTTTCATCATTATAATTATAACCTACTCTATCATAAGAAACCATATTGAATTTTAATCTTAGTAAAGAATCTGTCATATAGTTTTTAAAATCAATGGCAGAACCAATTGCACCATGCACAAAAACCAATGTAGTTTTAGTTGTATCAATCGTTTTTTGCACTGAAACAGTTCTATATTTAAAACCGTTAAATGTATTATTTGCAACAAATAACTCAACTCCAACTTCATGAAATACTTCCTGAATTTCTTCATCAGATTTACGAGAAGAAAAATTAACAAACAACATATAAATGGCAATTAAAAGAACCACTAAAACTGTTGTAATAATTTTTAAAATCTTTTTAACCAACTTCATTAAATTACTTTTTCTCTAAAACAATATTCGTTAGTTTACTAACAGAAATTAAATCATTATTTTCATTAGTTACTTTAATTTCCCACAAATGTGTCGTTCTTCCTTTGTGTATAATTTTTGCAGTTGCAGTTACCTCACCGTCTCTAATGCTTTTTAAATGGTTAATTGAAAGTTCAATTCCTTTTACAATAAATTTACTGTTATCCACAAAAAAAGCGGATGCTGCACTACCAACACTTTCTGCTAAAGCTGCAGTTGCACCACCATGCAATAATCCATATGGCTGATGTACTCTAGAGTTCACAGGCATTTTTGCTACTAAAAAATCTTCCCCAATATCAATATATTCTATTTCAAGAGTTTCCATTAACGTGTCTTTACAACGCATATTAAACGCGTGAAGTATTTCAGATTTTTCTTTCATTATGGATTATTTTATGGTAAAAATACATATTATTTATTGTATTTTTGTAGCATAATTAGAAGGAATTCAGGATGTATAAAGTACGCGTCATTTTAGACACAAAAGAAGATGTAATTAGAACTTTAACAGTTAATAACGCTATTAACTTAGAAGAATTACATTTGATTATTGCCAAAGCTTTTGGTTTTAACGGTCAAGAAATGGCCTCTTTCTATAGAGCGGATCATGAATGGAACCAAGGTGAAGAAATCCCGTTATTTGACATGTCCGAATTTGGTGAAGCCATTTCTATGAGCACTTGTGTTTTAAAAGAAACCCTACCAAACACCAACGATAAATTAATTTACGTGTATGACTTCTTTAAAATGTGGTCTTTTTACGTAGAAGTTATTGATCGTAATAATGAATTATTGACGGAGCCTAAAATTTTAATGTCTATTGGACAAGTGCCTGATGAAGCTCCAGAAAAAGAGTTTATTGCAGAGAAAAATGAAGATTCTTTTGAGGATCAATTTGATGACAATGATTTTGAGTCATTAGATGATATTGATTTTGACAATTATTAAACTCCTTTTTCCTTAAGCTGTTTTTTCTGTAACATTTTGGTATCTTGTTCGTCAAATAACCATAACCGACTAAAACAATATCATTGGAAACTATCTTATCTTTAAAAAATTTAGACAAAAAATACGGACCGGTACATGCAGTAAACAATTTAAGCTTTGATATACAAAAAGGAAATGTTTACGGTATTCTAGGACCAAACGGAAGTGGAAAGTCTACCACTTTAGGAATCATTCTAAATGTAGTTAACAGGACTTCAGGAGAATACAGCTGGTTTAACGGGGCATTATCTACTCATGAAGCATTAAAAAAAGTTGGAGCTATTATTGAGCGCCCTAACTTTTATCCTTATATGACAGCAAGTCAAAATTTAAAGTTGATTTGTAAAATTAAAGGTGTTTCTTTTGATAACATCGATGATAAATTAAAATTGGTCAACCTTTTTGATAGAAGAGATAGTAAATTCAGAACTTTTTCTTTGGGAATGAAACAGCGTTTAGCAATTGCTTCTGCCTTATTGAATGATCCTGAGATTTTAATTTTAGATGAACCTACAAATGGTTTAGATCCACAAGGA
>JAESTN010000092.1 GCA_016763595.1 Flavobacteriaceae bacterium
AATTCATTAAAAGATAGAAAAGAGGTTTTGGTTACGGGTGGTGGTGTTTTTAATTCGTTTTTAATGAGCAGAATTTCTTTTTTAGTAGCAACAAAAATTACCATCCCATCAGAAGAAATTATAAATTACAAGGAGGCGCTCATTTTTGCTTTCTTGGGGTTGTTACGTTCTAATAATCAAGTGAATTGCTTGAGCTCTGTCACGGGAGCTAAACAAGACCATAGTTCTGGACGTATCTTCATTCCGTAATATTTAGTAAAAGTCCATTTTTTTTGTTTGGGCACTCGTTTTTTTCCCTTAAGTTTGTGATTGCATGTACTTCTGTGCAAATCTATTGTTTAACTTAATAAAATCAATATAAGATGAATCAACTTTAGCTACTTTGAACGAACTTCTAACTGGAAAAGAAAACAAAGTATATTATTGAATTATATTATTAAGAAAACATCATGAAAGATTTATTAAAAAAATACGAAAACAAACAACCAGAAATTATTTTTAACTGGAAAGATTCAGAAACAGAAGCTGAAGGTTGGACGGTAATTAATTCGTTACGCGGAGGGGCTGCTGGAGGCGGAACAAGAATGCGTAAAGGATTAGATATGAACGAAGTTTTATCTTTGGCAAAAACCATGGAGGTGAAGTTTACCGTTTCGGGACCTGCAATTGGAGGGGCGAAATCTGGAATCAATTTTGATCCAAATGACCCAAGAAAAAGAGGCGTTTTAGAACGTTGGTACAAAGCAGTAACCCCGTTATTAAAACACTACTATGGAACAGGAGGAGATTTAAATGTTGATGCAGATAAAGATGTAATTCCGATTACTGAGGACTGTGGTGTTTGGCATCCGCAAGAAGGTATTTTTAACGGGCACTTTAAGCCAACTGAGGCTGATAAAATTAATAGAATTGGTCAATTACGTCAAGGCGTAATTAAGATTATTGAAAATCAAAAATTCTCTCCAGACTTATCAAGAAAATATACTGTTGCAGATATGTTAACAGGATATGGTGTTGCAGAAGCCGTAAAGCATTATTATAACATTTATGGAGGTTCAATTCAAGGAAAAAAAGCTATTGTACAAGGATTTGGGAATGTAGGATCAGCTGCGGCGTACTACTTAACTCAATTGGGCGCTAAAGTTGTTGGGATTATCGATAGAGATGGAGGACTGATTAACGAAGCAGGGTTCACAATGAATGAGATGACTGATTTGTTTTTAGGGAAAGACGGAAATAAATTAGTGTCCGAAAATATGATTTCTTTTGATGAAGTCAATCAGAAAATATGGTCGTTATCAGCAGAAATATTTGTTCCTGCTGCAGCATCAAGATTGGTTTCTCAAGATCAAGTTTCACAAATGATAGCTTCAGGATTAGAAGTGATTTCTCCGGGCGCAAATGTACCATTTGCAGATAAAGAAATCTTTTTTGGACCAATCATGGAGTATACAGATTCAAAAATAAGTTTATTGCCAGATTTTATTTCTAACTGTGGAATTGCAAGAGTATTTGCATATTTTATGGAGTCAAGAGTCCCGCTTCCAATGCAAGATGAAGCTATTTTTAATGATACTTCAGAAACAATTAGAAAAGCTTTGGTAAATACATTTGAGAAAAATAATAGTAAACAAGAAATTTGTAAAACAGCGTTTGAGATAGCGCTTAATCAGTTAATTTAATATATAATAATTATGGAGACGATTATCATTTTAGTGTTTGTATTTGGTTATTTAGCAATTACATTAGAGCATAATTTAAAAATTGATAAATTAATTCCGGCACTGGTAATGATGGCAGTTTGTTGGGCAATTGTAGCACTGGGAGTTGATAGTTTTTCTCAATGGTTCGATTCATCTAAACATGCTTTAGTAGATGGTTTTTCGTCTTTAGTACATGCCGATAAGATGCATTTGGTAGAGGAGACTTTACTACATCATTTGGGTAAAACAGCAGAGATTTTAGTTTTCCTTTTAGGGGCAATGACGATCGTAGAGATTATTGATTATTTCGATGGTTTTTCTACCATTAAAGGGTATGTAAAGACCAATAAGAAAAAGAAAATTCTATGGATTTTTGCTTGGTTGGCATTTATATTATCGGCAATTATTGATAATCTAACAGCTACAATTGTATTAATATCTATCCTTCAGAAAATAGTAAGAAGAAGAGAAGATAGAATCTGGTTTGCAGGTTTAATTATTATTGCAGCAAATGCTGGTGGAGCATTTTCTCCAATAGGAGATGTAACAACAACCATGTTGTGGATCGGAAATAAAGTTAGTACTGTAATGTTGTTTAAATACTTATTTATACCTTCATTATTATGTATGGTTGTACCAACGTATATCGCCACTTTTTTACCTGCGTTTAAAGGTGAAATTGAAGGAGGCGATTCTGCAAATGAGGGAGCTAAAAGTAAGTATAGTGCAATAATGTTATATTTAGGATTGGCAGCAATTGTTTTTGTTCCGATTTTTAAAACGGTAACACATTTGCCACCATATGTAGGTATGATGTTGTCTTTAGCAATTGTAGCAACATTTGCAGAGGTATTTAGTAGAAAGAAATTTTCTATAACAAGCTTTGATTCTGATGAGTCAGATGCTCATGCACATCATAGTCCTGTTCATAGTTCATTGTCTAAAATTGAAATGCCAAGTATTTTATTTTTCTTAGGTATTTTAATGGCAGTAGCTGCGTTGGAATCTTTAGGGATTTTATTTGGATTTGCAGATAGCTTAAAAGAATCTATTCCGTTAATGGGAACTGAATTGTCTGGAACAAAAGTTTCAGATATGGTTGTTATGTTATTAGGAGTGGGATCTGCTATTATAGATAATGTTCCGTTGGTTGCAGCAAGTTTAGGGATGTTCTCTGAAGGCTTAGATGATCCATTATGGCACTTTATAGCTTTTTCTGCAGGAACAGGTGGGTCTATGTTGATTATAGGGTCAGCTGCAGGAGTTGTTGCTATGGGAATGGAGAAGATAGATTTCTTCTGGTATTTGAAAAAAATAGCTTGGCTAGCCTTTATAGGTTTTGTTGTCGGCTCGTTTGCTTTTATGCTGATGAGGTCTTTTATATAAAGAAATTTACCCGAGTTTTTTCTCGGGTTTTTTTTGAAACAATTTTTAAAAAGTATATGCGTTTAGTTTACATAAATCTTTAATCAAATCTAAAATATGTTATTGTTTTTGCAGGAAAATGTTGATACACTTACAGATGTAGTGTCTGAAGAAAAAACATTGTCAATTTACAAATTAATAATGGAAAGTGGAACAGGAGGATTCATCATAATTTGCCTGTTATTTGTTCTTTTAATAATTGCCCTTTATATTTACTTCGAACGATTTTTTGCTGTAAAAGCTGCGTCAAAAGTAGATGTCAATTTTATGAATCAAATTAAAGACTATGTTTCTGAAGGAAAATTAGATGCAGCTACAGATTTATGTAAAAATACAGATTCGCCAACAGCAAGATTAGTAGGTAAGGGAATTTCAAGAATAGGGAAGCCTCTAGAGGATATAGATAAAGCAATAGAGAATTCTGGTAAATTAGAAATTTATCAATTAGAAAAAAATGTAAGTGTGTTGGCAACAATTTCTGGTGCAGCACCTATGATTGGTTTTTTAGGAACTGTAATTGGAATGATTGTTGCGATTCATGAGATAGCAA
>JAESTN010000093.1 GCA_016763595.1 Flavobacteriaceae bacterium
AAAAAGCACCAAAAAGAAGAACGATACTAAAAAGAAAGACGATACTAAAAACGACAATTAGCAATTGTACGTTTTGTATATTTACCCTATGATTACCATTAAAGAAATTTTTACAAGAAAGGAATTGAAGCCGTTTGTTACTTTTCCTTTTTCCCTTTATAAAGGGAACCAATATTGGGTTCCACCAATTATTAAAGATGAGCTAGACACGCTTGATAAAAAAGAGAATCCTGCTTTTGAACATGCTGAAGCTCGTTTTTTTATTGCACTAAAAAACAAAAAAATTGTAGGGCGTATAGCAGCAATCATTAACAAATATGAAACTGAAAAACAAGGCATTCAAAAAATGCGCTTTGGTTGGTATGATGTAATTGATGATATTGAAGTTAGTAGAATTCTTTTAGAGAAAGTTAAGGAAATTGGGTTTCAAAATAATCTAAAATATATTGAAGGCCCTGTTGGGTTTTCTAACCTTGACAAGGTAGGTGTTCTTACTGAAGGTTTTGATCATATTGGAACGATGATTACCTGGTATTCTCAGCCTTATTATAAAGATCATTTAGAACAATTAGGATTTACAAAAGAGAAAGAATATTTAGAAAACAAATTCTTAATAAGCAATATTGATGCTGCCTATTACGAGAGAATTGCGAATGTCGTAAAACACCGATATAAACTTACTCCATTAAATTTTTCCAAAACAAAAGACATTATGCCTTATGTAGATGAAATGTTTGACTTGTTTAGCAAAACCTATTCAAAACTATCTTCTTTTGTTCCAATTTCTGACGCACAAATTGCTTATTTCAAAAAGCGATATATTGGTTTCATCAATCCTGAATTTATCAAATTTGTAGTTGATGAGAATAAAAAATTAGTGGCTTTTGCCATTATTATGCCGTCATTTTCTAAAGCGTTACAAAAAGCAAATGGAAAGTTATTTCCATTCGGGATTTTTCATTTATTAAAAGCAAGAAAGAATCCAGAAGCGGTAACCTCCTATTTAATTGGAGTTGAAGATAGCTATAAAAACAAAGGTGTTACAGCCATTATATTTGATGAATACACTAAAGTTTGTAATCTTAAAGGGGTAAAAAGCATGGTCAGAACTCCAGAGTTAGAAGAAAATGAAGCCATCCATAAAATCTGGAAAAACTTTAACCCTGTTACTCATAAAAGGCGTAGAACATATCGGAAAGAGATATAGTAAGCAAAACTAAAATTTCTCACTTTGAAACTCAAAAAAAATGCAATTATTCTACAACAAAGACATCACATCAACAGATTCTCAGTTTACTTTCGACAAAACAGAAAGTAGACATATTGTAAAAGCATTGCGAAAAAAAGAAGGAGATCTTTTACACATTACCAATGGCAAAAATGAATTGTTTACGGTAAAAATAATACTAGCCAACGACAAAAGGTGCTTGGTAGAAATTACAGACACCCAAAGCAAACCAAAACCTTGGAATTATACGTTGCACATTGCTATTGCACCTACTAAAAACAACGATAGACTAGAATGGTTTTTAGAAAAAGCAACAGAAATCGGAATTGATGAAATTACACCTATTATTTGCTCGAACTCAGAAAGAACAGTTCTAAAAACTGAAAGACTGGAAAAGATTCTACAATCAGCAATGAAACAATCCTTGAAGTTTGTGCTGCCTAAACTACATGAACCTATCAAGTTTTCTGATTTTATCAAGCAAGATTTTGAAGGTGATTTGTTTATTGCTCATTGCGAAGAACTAGACAAGAAATCGTTTGTAAAATCGATTAAACCCAAAACAAACATTCTTGTTCTGATTGGCCCTGAAGGTGATTTTTCTCCTGCAGAAATTGAAAAAGCATTGACACATAAATTCATTCCAGTAACTTTAGGAGAAAGCAGATTACGTACAGAAACCGCTGGTATCATTGCCACACAGACTGTAGCATTGATGAACGAATTGGGTTAATCAATATTTTAGTACCTTTATAATTCATAAATTGCTATCTATGAATTTCACGCATGAATCTATTTTCAATCTATTTTTACTGATTAGTGCCATTCATGGTTTTCTTTTTAGTGCTACTATTTTATGGTCTAAAAACGGGAGAGAAAAAAGCATGATTTTCATCAATTTGTTGGTGTTAACTATTTCTTTAAACAACATTCAGTCTTGGATTTTAGCAAAAGATTTCTTTGTTGAATATTTCTTTTTAGACTATGTACATGTACCTTGGCATTTTTTAATTGCTCCGTTCTTTTACATGTTTTTAATTCATTATTTAGAAATTGAAAAACGAAGCAAGAACCTCTTAAAAATTATACTGCCTGTTTTTATCTTAATTATTTGTATTCGAATAAGTTTTGTATCCTTTTTTAGTGATCAACATACAGGTGATATTACATTCCTTTTTGAAAAATACACCTCCTTTGAAGAAATTTTCAGCCTACTGGTTTCTTTAACCATTTTCGTGTATTCTTTTCAAATTCTATCAAAAAAAGAAAAACTGTTTACCAAAATTTTATCTTTTGACAACTTAAAATGGATTTACACCTTCTTTAAACTGGGCTTATTAACCTACGTTTTTTGGATTGTAGCCTTGGCAATTACTGTCGCCTTAAATTTTAAAGAGTTTATTTACTCGTATTATCCATTACGCGTATTAACTACCGTTTTAATTTATTGGATTGGATTTCAAGCAATTTTACAGTTGCGTCTTCTAAAGCAACGAAAAAACATTCGTAAAACACTACAAACAAAAATCGCCTCTTTACCAGAAAGAGAAAACTTAACCACCGACCTAGCCGCTATTGATAAAAATGAATTTATCAAAATAAATACATATATCAATAAACATCAAAGATTTACAGAACCAAAATTAAGTTTAGAATCTTTGGCAAAAGAACTTAGCATAAGCACAAATAAATTATCTGCTAGTATTAATTCTTGTGCCAACAAAAGCTTTAACGAATACATCAACGAATTTAGAGTTGAATTGGCGAAACAATTATTAACCGATTCTGACTATAACAATTATACAATTACTGCAATTGGATTAGAATCTGGCTTTAATTCTAAATCTACTTTCTATTACACTTTTAAAAGAATTACAGGAAAAACACCTTCAAAATACCAAACCTTACAGTCGCGAATTCTATAAATAAGTCCGAAATCATATAAATGAGTCCGAAATTCTCTAAAACCAGAGAATTTCGGACTCTTGTTTTGTAATTGAGTTTTAAGTTGGTTGAAATTTAAAACATTTGATTATGAAAACAAAACTCATCATAGCAATAGCTTTTCTTTTTTCTTTTACAAAAATATCTGCTCAAGATATTATTACAAAAAAAAATGGAGAAAAAATAATGGTAATTATAAAAGAAGTTACTAAGAACACAATCATATATGTAGATTACAACGATGTAAATGGAGTACTATTTACCATAGACAAAGTACTAATTTCTAAAGTAAAGTTTCAATATGGAAAATATTTAAATGTCAAAAACCCAGAAAAAAACCCTATGTATTTTTTTGACGACAAAATAAATAATATAATGATTAACTTTTCTGCTATTGCAGGTAACACTCTTGCTGTAGCTTATGAAAAAAACTTAAAAATCGGGCAATCATTAATGATTGAAGCCAAAATTTACGGCATCGGAATAGAGCCTGAAGGGGAAATAAAAAAAAGTGGTGCTGGCCTAGGTATTTCGTATCGTTTAAAAACAGCATCGCTTTTTAATAAAGAATCTTACAGACCAAAACACATTCTACATGGTGTGTATATTGCACCGACTATAGGTTTTAGTGCTGGAAAAAACACAAGTGATTATTATTATTCTTATAATTCAAATCAATCAACACACGAACTAAGCCATCGTATTTTCTATTTTGGAATTAATTACGGCAAACAATTGGTACTTCAAAGACGATTTACAATTGATTATTCATTTGGGTTCTATTACTATTTTGGGAAAGATTCTAATACTGATGAGTATAACCAATTAAATCTTGGAAATATGGCAGGAAGCAATAATAAATTATTTGGTTTTAATTTAAGAATAGGTTTTTTAACTGGTAAAACAGCAGCTATTAAAAATAAATAATTTTCTCATAAAAAAAATAAAAGACCATTAAAGTGAGATTTATCATTCCTTTTTTGAAATATCAAAACAAACTTATTTTTATGATTTCAC
>JAESTN010000094.1 GCA_016763595.1 Flavobacteriaceae bacterium
GCCCATGGTGTAATTGGTAACACACCGGTTTTTGGTACCGACATTCAAGGTTCGAGTCCTTGTGGGCCAACAAAAAACCCGATCTTTTTTAAGATTGGGTTTTTTTATGTGTAAAACTTTAATGCCATTTTATATAAAGAAGGTAAAGACTGGTTTTAAAGATTTTTTAGAAATACTCTTACTAATGCTTCTGCCAAATAATCTAAACAGGCCACTGCTTTCGTGAGTAGAAAGGGCAATAACATCAGCGTTAATCTCTTTTGAGAAATTTGCAACCCCTTTCTCTATGGAGTCATCATTGTATATATTGATGGAAAGTTGCCGTGTTTTGTATTTTTGCAAAAAATCTTTCATTTTCTGTTTCGCTTTTTTTGTGCTCTTGAACCTGTTCATTGTGTTCACATTCAGTAAATGAATTTTGCTTTCAAACTTTTGCGTAAAATCTAAGAGTACTTCAAACGATTTTCTGTTTTCTTCTTCGAAATCAGAAACAAAAACCAATTCTTTTATTTTTATGTCTTCTGGGTCTTTGTTGATCGCTAAAATTGGAATTTTTGATTCTCTAGCTACTTTTTTAGCCAATGAGCCTATTAAAAGTTCATCGATAATGGATTTATCTTTTGAGCCCATAATAATTAAATCCGGTTTTATTCTGGCGCTAAATTTTAAAATACCATCATAAGGAGATTCAAATCGAAGGGCATATTTTACAGTAGTGGATTCGTCAAATAATTGTGTTTTGAATTCTAGAATTTTTTCTTTCACTTTCTGAATGTAATGCATGCTTTGTGGGACACCAAAATCACTTCCAGAGCCCATGTCTACATGTCCTTCTGGTATTTGCACCATGTGTAAAAGAAATACTTCAATGTCTGTATTGTTTGCTATTTTTGAAGCTAATTTGATTGCGTGCATGGACTGCACAGAAAAATCTAAAGGAACTAGAATTTTTTTCATGTTGTAATTTTTTTGATAAAAGTTACAGGAGGTAGGTAAATATACAAAAAAAAATGACACGAACCTATTTGGGTATTAATGAATAAGTTAGTATATTTGCAGCGAAAATAACGTAAAAGAAGAATGAAGGGGGCTAAACAGCCCCTCTTTTTATATCTACAATGGATAAGAAAATAATACAAGATTTACTAGAAGAAGCATTGGCAGTGAATAAGAGTTTATTCTTAATAGATTTGTCTTTTTCGCTGGACAATAAGATTCAGATTGTTATAGATGGTGATAGCGGTGTACCTTTAAACGAGTGTATGCGAATTAATAGAGCTATCGAGAATAATTTTGAGAAAGAAGAAGTAGATTTTGCGTTGGAAGTTACCTCGCCAGATATTGCTCAGCCGTTAAAGGTTAAAAGGCAGTATCTAAAAAATTTAAATAGAATACTAAAGGTTAAAACGAATGATGCGTTCGTAGAGGGAACCTTGTCAGAAGTAAATGAAGAGCATATAGTTTTAACTTGGAAAGCAAGAGAACCTAAGCCAATTGGTAAAGGGAAAGTTACTGTTGTGAAAACGGCAACATTAGCATTTCAAGATATAAAAGAAGCAAAAGTGAAGATAATTTTTTAATAAGAGTTGAATGGAAAATATAGATTTAATTGATTCATTTTCAGAATTTAAAGACAATAAAAGTATAGATAGAGTAACATTAATGTCTATTTTAGAAGAAGTTTTTAGAGCTGCATTGAAACGTAAGTTTGGATCAGATGACAATTTTGATATCATTATTAATCCAGATAAAGGAGATTTAGAGATCTGGAGAAATAGAATTGTGGTAGCAGATGGGTTTTCTGAAGATGATAATGAAGAAATCGAATTAGCAGAGGCAAGAAAGATTGAGCCAGATTTTGAAATTGGTGAAGATGTATCTGAAGAAGTGAAGTTAATCGATTTAGGAAGAAGAGCTATCTTAGCATTGCGTCAAAATTTAATTTCTAAGATTCAAGAACATGATAGTACTAATGTCTTTAAACAATTTAAAGACTTAGTAGGGGAGATTTACAGTGCAGAAGTGCATCATATTCGCCATAATGCAGTGATCTTATTAGACGATGAAGGAATCGAAATGGTGTTGCCTAAAAGTGAGCAAATTCGTTCGGACT
This sequence comes from Flavobacteriaceae bacterium, assembly GCA_016763595.1. Taxonomy (GTDB): domain Bacteria; phylum Bacteroidota; class Bacteroidia; order Flavobacteriales; family Flavobacteriaceae; genus Polaribacter. The sequence continues at coordinate 2,114 of JAESTN010000094.1, forward strand.
TTTTTAGAAAAGGAGATTCTGTTAGAGCAGTTATTAAATCAGTAGAATTAAGAGGGACAAAACCGGCGATTATTTTATCTAGAACTTCACCAGAGTTTCTAGTGAAATTATTCGAGCAAGAAATTCCAGAAGTTTTTGATGGATTAATTACTATTGAAGGAGTTGCAAGAATACCAGGAGAAAAAGCAAAAGTAGCCGTAGATTCTTATGATGATAGAATTGATCCAGTTGGAGCATGTGTTGGTATGAAAGGATCTCGTATTCACGGAATTGTTCGTGAATTAGGAAACGAAAATATTGATGTAATCAATTATACTAAAAATGAACAATTATTTATTGCTAGAGCATTAAGTCCTGCAAAAATTGTTTCAATGGAAATTAAACCAGCTGAGGAAGTAATTGACGGTAAAAAAGGACGCGTAAATGTGTTCTTAAAACCAGAAGAAGTTTCTAAAGCGATTGGTAAAGGTGGAGTGAATATTAGATTGGCAAGTCAGTTGACAGGTTATGAAATTGATGTTCAACGTGAAGGAATAGAAGACGAGGATGTTGAATTAACTGAATTTGGTGATGAAATCGAAGGATGGGTAATTGACGAATTGAAGAAAATCGGATTAGATACAGCAAGAAGCGTGTTGGAAAAAGACGTTGCAGAATTGCTTAAAAGAACGGACTTAGAAGAGGAAACAATTTTAGAAGTTCAACAAATATTAAAAGAAGAATTTGAAGATTAATTTTTTAATCAGACAATTATAAATTATTCGGAGAGTATAACTATACAACGTATAAAGTGTATTTTCTTTAAAGGCTAAACAATAAATATATATGGCTGAAGGCAAAACAACGAGGCTTAATAAAGTTTTAAGAGAATTAAATATTTCTTTAGATAGAGCGGTAGAGCACTTATCAAAAAATGGACATGAAATAGAAGCGCGTCCAACTACCAAAATATCAGGAGAGGTATATCAAGTGTTACTTGATGGTTTTCAAACTGACAGAACTAAGAAGGCGGCTTCAAAAGAGGTGGGAGAAGAGAAGAGAAAGGAGAAAGAAGCCATTCGTTTAGAATTAGAAGCTAAGCTACAGAAAAAGCGTTTAGAAGAAGAAGCTAAAAAAGAAGTTTTAAAAGCAAAAGCAGAAAAGCTAGAGATAAAAACTGTTGGTAAAATTGATATTGAAAAGCTGTCTGCTAAAAAGGAAACTGTTGAAAAACCAGTTGAGAAAGTTGCAGCCCCTGTTCAAGAGAAAAAGGTAGAAGAAGCGAAAGTAGAAACTCCTGTTGCTTCTCCTGTTAAAGAGGTAGAAGTTGTTCAAGAAAAAAAGGTAGAAACCAAGATAGAGAAAGCTACACCTGTTAAGCCTAGGGTTCAAGCTCCTATTGAAAAAGAAGCCATTAAGAAAAATATTGTTAAGCCACAACAACAAGCTAAAAATACGGCCGTGCCAGAAGTAAATGCAGAGAATGCAGAGAAATTGACAACGCAGTATAAAAAGTTGGATGGGCCAAAAATAACAGGTCTGAAAATTGACTTAAAACAATTTGAAAGACCAAAGAAAAAGAAACCAGATCCAAAAGCTGCTGGAAGTAATGATCCTAGGAAGAAAAGAAAGAGAATTGTAAAGCCTGCTAATAATAATAGAAATAACCCAGGCGGTGCAAATGCTAGAAGAGGTCCTGGTGGAACTGCTAGAGGTGGATTTAAAGGAAGAGGAGCTGCAAGACCTGCAGTAAAGAAAGAAGAACCTACAGAAGCTGAAGTACAAAAACAAGTACGTGAAACATTAGAAAGACTTCAAGGGAAATCTAGTAAAGGTAAAGGAGCAAAATACCGTAGAGATAAAAGAGATCAACACCGTCAACAATCGGAAATAAATCAAGAATTAGCGGCTGCAGAAAGCAAAATCTTAAAAGTAACAGAATTTGTTACCGTAAGTGAGGTTGCAACCATGATGGATGTGCCAGTTATTAATATTATTTCTGCCTGTATGTCTCTTGGAATGATGGTGACAATGAATCAGCGTTTAGATGCTGAAACATTAACTATTGTAGCTGAAGAATTCAATCATAAAGTAGAATTTGTTGGAGCAGAAGTTGAAGAAGCAATTATTGAAGTTGAAGATAAAGAAGAAGATTTAGTACATAGAGCACCGATTATTACAGTAATGGGTCACGTTGATCATGGTAAAACATCTTTACTAGATTATATACGTAAAGCAAATGTTATTGAAGGTGAATCTGGGGGAATTACTCAGCATATTGGAGCCTACTCTGTAGAAGTTGGAGATGAAAAAATTGCATTTTTAGACACACCAGGTCACGAGGCTTTTACAGCAATGCGTGCACGTGGAGCTCAAGTTACAGATTTAGTTATTGTTGTAGTTGCTGCAGATGATGATGTGATGCCACAAACTAAAGAGGCTATTTCTCATGCACAAGCTGCAGGAGTTCCAATCATATTTGCGATCAATAAAATTGATAAGCCAGATGCGAATCCAGACAATATTAAAACACAATTATCAGCTATGAATTTATTAGTTGAAGATTGGGGAGGGAAAATTCAATCACAAGAGATTTCTGCAAAAACAGGACAAGGTGTTGAAGAGTTGCTAGAGAAAGTTTTATTGGAAGCTGAACTTTTAGAATTAAAAGCAAACCCAAATAGATTAGCTAATGGAGCGGTAGTAGAAGCTTTATTAGATAAAGGTAGAGGGTATGTGTCAACAATTTTAGTGCAAACGGGTACTTTAAAAATTGGAGATTATATGTTAGCAGGAAAACATAGTGGTAAAGTTAGAGCTATGTTTGATGATAAAGGAAATAACTTAAAAGTGGCTGGACCATCAACTCCAGTATCAATTTTAGGATTGGATGGAGCACCACAAGCGGGTGATAAGTTCAATATTTTTGAAGATGAAAGAGAGGCCAAACAAATTGCATCTAAGCGTTCTCAATTACAACGTGAGCAGTCTGTAAGAACTCAGAAAACATTAACATTGGATGAGATTGGAAGAAGAATTGCATTAGGAGACTTTAAAGAGCTTAACATTATCTTAAAAGGAGATGTAGATGGTTCTGTAGAAGCATTAACAGATTCTTTCCAGAAATTATCTACAGAAGAGATTCAAGTAAATATTATTCATAAAGGAGTTGGAGCAATTTCTGAATCTGATGTATTATTAGCATCAGCATCTGATGCAATTGTTATCGGATTTAATGTGCGTCCGCAAGGAAATGCAAGAACAGTTGCTGATAAAGAAGAAGTAGATATTAGACACTACTCAATTATCTATGATGCAATCAATGACTTGAAGGATGCAATGGAAGGAATGCTTTCTCCAGATATGAAGGAAGAAATTACGGGTAATGTTGAAATTAGAGAAGTTTATAAAATCTCTAAAGTTGGGAACATTGCAGGTTGTATGGTAATGTCTGGTAAAATCTTGAGAAGTTCTATGATTAGAATTATCAGAGAAGGGATTGTTGTGCATACTGGAAATTTAGAAGCGTTAAAACGTTTTAAAGATGATGTAAGAGAAGTTGCTAAAGGTTATGATTGTGGTATTCAAATTAAAGGATACAATGATATTCAACAAGGTGATGTTATTGAAGCATATCATGAAATAGCAGTTAAAAAGAAATTGAAATAAGAAAATTTCAATATCATATATAAAAAAAAGGAGCGATACATCGCTCCTTTTTTTATGATGTATGTTTCGTTTATTATTAACGCTTTATTAAGTGTCTTATTTTTTTGACTTCTCCGTTTACAACAACCTTTAAATAATAGTATCCACGTCTTAATCTAGAAAGGTTTAATTTAGTTTTTGTGTCTCCTTCAGTAATCGATAGTGTTCTTTGGAATACTTTTTTTCCTCTATGATTGAAAACTGTAAAATCAACATCAGCATCCATTGTACTGTTGAATTTTATATGTAAATGTCGTTTAAATGGATTTGGGTATACTTTTAAGTTTGTAATTAGAACTTCATTAGGATCAGAATCACATCCTCCTAAAGTGTCTCCATGCCATAAATGCCATCTTACTGCCCACCAAGGAATACAGATTGTTCTTCCTCCTTTATGACAAATTTTCACTTTATTGTGATGACCATGATGACCACATCTTACATCAACAACATTTACTATCGCATCAGCTGTAGTTGAACATCCATTTGCGTCCGTAATCGTAACTGTGTACGTGGTAGTTTCTGTAGGAGATACTTCAATGCTTTGTGTTGTCTCTCCTGTATTCCATTCATATGTGTACGGAGCACTTCCTCCAGTTATTGTCTCTACAGAAATAGATGCAGTAGCAGCATATCCAAGGTATACAGTAGCCCCTTCTGTAACTGTAGCTTCTAGCGATGTTCCTTCAGCTATTGTAAAGTTTTGCATTACGGAGTTGTTTAAAGCATCTACAATTGTTACACTGTAGTTTCCTCCTTCTAAATTATTGAGGAAGTTTCCTGTTGTTGTTTGTCCGGTGCTCCACTGGTAAGAATAGGGATCTAAAAGAACCCTTGTCGTTGTAGCCCAAGCGGTGGCGCTCTCCCTGCCGACCTCCTCTTTATTTGAGGAAGCAAGTCATTAGGAGTAAGCATGCTCGATGTAGAGCTCCCAGGAGGAGAGGCTTACTCAGGGATGTCTCGGAGCTTGGTGTTGGTTCAGCCAGTGGGCAAGCTTCTCCCAGTCGGAAGACTTCAACTATCTTCCTCTCCGCCACCTTCATGCTTACAAGTAGATTCCTAGCTCATCTCTCTTTTCGTCTCTTCAACTGGCATCAGAGCCACTTACTTCCTCGCTGACAGCTTCTAGACTTCAGCTTTCCCTTTCTCTCAGAATTCCTTTCCGAAGATCCCTCTGACTGGTCGGAGCTGGGGA
>JAESTN010000095.1 GCA_016763595.1 Flavobacteriaceae bacterium
AAAGAATTTGGATACAGGAGTCGAAGTAGATATTTACTTTCATCATTTTAACAATGCAATTTTCAGCAAATTAATTCTAGATAATATTGGGGTTTATAATTCTTATATCATTATGCCTGCAAATTTAAAGGATGTTCATTTAGTCTTAGAAAAGCTTCCTAAAGAAAGTGTATATATTTTAGATCAAACACAAAAAGAGCTGTCAAAATACCCATCTGTAACGCAAAACTTTAAGGAAGATGTTGTTTTTGGGCTTACAGAATGCTATCAACAATTAAAAAAGTATAAAAAAATTGTATTTGTGTATGTAAAAGAGAAGCAACCAAAAGAAATGTTGAAAGGGTTTAAAAAATTCTGTAAAACACATTCATTTGAATATGAAATTATTTCCAGTTTAGTAGAAAAAGAGATTACAAAAGGGGATGCCTATTTAATTCCAGATGACCCAACGCTAATACGTTTGATAAAAACGATAAGAGACAACAAACTTGTACTCACTGAAGACATCGGAATTATCTCTTATAATGATACGCTGTTAAAAGAGATTGTAGAAGGAGGGATTACAACAATATCAACAGATTTTAATAAAATGGGTGAAAACTTAGCAAAGATGGTTATGGAAAAAGAAAATAAAAAAATACACAACCCTTGTTTATTTATGAAAAGGAATTCTTTATAAATACATAAGAAATGACCACTAAAAAACTACTAGAAAAAGTGACTTCTTCTTTTGAAGAAAAATACAAGTCAACTCCGGTTTTAACTTTTTCCCCTGGAAGAATTAATTTGATTGGAGAGCATACAGATTATAATGATGGCTTTGTTTTTCCAGCAGCGATAGATAAAGGAATTGTTTCTGGGATTCAGAAAAACGATAGGTCTACTTGTTCTGTGTATGCCTTGGATGCAAAAACCACCTATGAATTTGATAAAAATGATCTAAAGCCGCTAGAAAACGGCACTTGGAGGAATTATGTCTTGGGTGTTGTTTTTGAAGTGGTGAAAAAACAGAAGTTGAACGCTAATTTTGATATCGTTTTTGCAGGGAACATTCCCTCAGGATCAGGATTGTCTTCTTCTGCAGCGTTAGAAAATAGTATTGTTTTTGGGTTGAATGAGCTTTTTGATTTAAAAATGACCAAAGAAGAAATGATTTTTATTTCTCAAAAAGCAGAGCATGATTTTGTGCAGGTAAAATGCGGAATTATGGATCAATATGCAAGCATGTTTGGCCAAGAGAATTCAGCAATTTTGTTGGATTGTAGAAGTTTAGAATCGACCATTTTCCCTGTTGATTTTAAAAATCACGAAATCCTTTTAATCAATTCTAATGTAACCCATAGCTTGGCAGAAAGTGCCTATAACGAGAGAAGGAATGTGTGTGAAAAAATAGCTGCATTATTACATGTAACTGCGTTAAGAGATGTTTCAAAAGAAAATTTAAAGTCCATCGAGAATCAGTTAACTCACGAGGACTATTTAAAAGGATTAAATGTATTGGAAGAAAATGAAAGAGTATTAGAAGCTTCTGTAGCTTTAAAAGAAAATGATTTAAAACGATTTGGAAAACTACTATTTGATTCTCATAACGGTTTGCAGCATCAATACAAGGTAAGCTGTACTGAATTGGATTTTTTGGTGGATTTAGCAAGGCAAGATACAACTGTTTTGGGAGCAAGAATGATGGGGGGTGGATTTGGAGGTTGCACAATTAATCTCGTGTCAAAAGAGCATATATCAGAATTTAAAGCAAACGTTGAACAGTTGTATGAAAAGCAGTTTTCTAAAAAATGTTCCTTTTATCAAGTCAAATTGTCTAACGGAACGCACAGGGTTTGTCCTTCATAATTATATATAATGAATACAGATTTACAAGAGTACACACATAAAAGGTTTAATATTTTAACAGGCGAATGGGTGTTGGTTTCTCCACACAGAGCAAAAAGACCCTGGCAAGGACAAAAGGAAGATGCTGCAAATGAAAAACGACCATCGTACGATGAGAGTTGTTATTTATGTGCGGGAAATAAAAGAATTAATGGAGAAATAAATCCTTCCTATAAAGACACCTATGTTTTTGTAAATGATTTTGGAGCCTTACAGGAAGACTCCAAAGAATTTTCATACAAGAATGGACTTTTGCAAAGTGAAAGTGAAAAAGGGATTTGTAAGGTAATTTGTTTTAGCCCAGATCATTCTAAAAGTTTAGCAGAGTTAGACGTAAACGAAATTCAAAAAGTAATTGCTGTTTGGAAAGAAGAATTTGTGTCTCTTGGAGCTGAACCGGATATTAATTATGTGCAGATTTTTGAAAATAAAGGAGCTGTAATGGGCTGTAGTAATCCACATCCACATGGACAAATTTGGAGTCAATCGACCTTACCAAATGAAGTTGAAAAGAAAGACAAACAACAGCGACAGTATTTTAAAGAACATAAAAAGTCATTGTTAGAAGATTATGTGACGCAAGAGTTAGCATTAAAAGAGCGAATCATTTTTGAAAATGAATCTTTTGTTACGCTGGTTCCTTTTTGGGCAGTTTGGCCATTTGAAGCAATGATTTTGCCTAAAAAAGCAATGAAAGATATAGGGGATTTAACGCTGCAAGAATCTTTTTGTTTTGCCGAAGCAATTTCTTCGCTTACCAAAGCATACGATGCGCTGTTTGAGTGCTCATTTCCGTATTCAAGCGGAATACACCAAGCACCAACAAATAAAGCTAAAAACGAACATTGGCATTGGCATATGAGTTTTTATCCACCATTATTAAGAAGTGCTACCGTTAAAAAATTTATGGTAGGTTATGAAATGTTTGGTATGCCACAACGAGATATTACACCCGAAAGTGCAGCGAATCTTTTAAGGAAAAATAGCGCTACATAATTTTTCAAAAACTATTGTTAAATTGTTTCTAAACTTGATGGTTAACTTGCTGAAATATTTATCTTTGGAAGCATTAAAATACATCCAATGAAGAAAAAGGTATTATTACTTTTAACGCTACTACTTACATTAAATAGTTTTTCTCAAATTTTAGATCCAGTAGACTGGTCTACCTCGGTTGAGAAAATTTCAGATACAACATATAAACTAATTACAAAAGCAACCATTGATAGAGGATGGCATTTGTATTCTCAGAATGTGCCAGATGATGGTCCAATTGCCACACTATTTACTTATAAAGATGATGGGACTTTTACCTTAGATGGTAAAACGAATGAGGAAGAGGGAGAAACAGTAGACGATCCTGTTTTTGAAATGGAAATCAAATACTTTAGTGACAGTGCAACCTTTGAGCAAATTATTAATGTAACAGACAAAACAACCAGAATATCCGGTACTGTCTATTTGATGGTCTGTGATGAGACGCAATGTTCTGCTCCTACGGAGATAGATTTAGATTTTGTGATTAAATCTGGCAAGTCTCTGGTTAAAAATACAACTAGCACAACACCTGTCTCTAACGAAAATCAAAATTCATCAGAAAAGAAAGGCTTATTGGGAATTTTCTTGATTGCTTTCTTCTCCGGTTTTGCAGCCTTGTTAACACCTTGTGTGTTTCCAATGATACCGATGACGGTAAGTTTTTTTACAAAGCAAAGTAAAAATAGAGCAGCTGGTATTAGAAATGCAATTATTTATGGAATTTCAATAATTGTTATTTATGTGTTGTTGGGAGTCTTTGTGAGCTTAGTTTTTGG
>JAESTN010000005.1 GCA_016763595.1 Flavobacteriaceae bacterium
TCCAAGAGTAATCTTTAAGCCAGATTTTGTTACTTCTGTGAAATTAACTCCGGCTAAAGTAGAATTCTTAATACAGCGGTAATGGTAGTAGGTTTAACTGGTGGGATAGGAAGTGGTAAATCAACAGTATTAGCGCATTTTAAGGCTTTAGGGAATATTGCGGTATACAATGCAGATGTTGAAGCTAAAAAGTTGATGAATAGCTCTCCTGTGATTAAATCAAAATTAATTCACTTGTTTGGAGAAGAAGCATATAAAAACCAACAATTAAACAAGGTTTTTATTTCAAGCATCGTTTTTTCTGATAGAGAAAAATTAATGGACTTGAATGCGATAGTTCACCCTGAAGTGTACAATCATTTAAATTTATTTATTGAGAAAAATCAATCAAAAGATTATGTGTTGTATGAAAACGCAATTTTGTTTGAGAACAATAGCGATGTCTTCTGTGATTATATTATCACTGTTATTGTGAATGAAAATTGTAGGATTGAAAGAGTGATCGCTAGAGATCATGTTTCTAGAAAAGAGGTTAAAGAAAGAATAGACAATCAATGGCTCGATGCTAAGAAAGCAATATTGTCTAATTATGTTGTAATTAATGAAGATTTGAAAACGCTTGAGAGTCAAATCGTTAAGATTCATAATAATTTAACAAAAAAGAAACCTTCAATTTAGAAAAATTCATTTTTTTTCTTAAAAAACTCTTAAAATCTTAATGTTTTCGTTAATAATCGTTAAAAACGTTAATTAACACGTATTAAAGGTATATTTTTGAATAATGGGAAAGAAAATGTTTGTCCTTATTGTTGCTCTTATGAGCTTTTCTTTAATTGGAATTGTAACTGTTCAGATATACTGGATCGGCAATGCTGTTGAAGCCAATGGGAAACAATTTAAGAATGATGTAAAGAAATCTTTAGCAAAGGCATCAGAAAGAATTAACGAAAAAGAATTTGCTGTTTTTAAAAACACTTTTGAACCTTTATTAGAAGACTATCAAGATAAAACATCTGCAGAATTAAGACAAATAATCTTGCAGCAAATGGATACTCTTGGGAGAATTAATGCTTCGATTAGTTTTAGTGTTTTAGAGAAGAAGTATAGGTTGCCAAGCACCATGTTTGATCTTGATACGATTGAATTTACAACTGTTACAGCTCAAGAGTCTACCTTTGTTCTAAATCCAAATGAAGTAGATTTTAACGGGAATGCAACAAGTGAAACTACAACAAAGATAAAAAGGTATCGAGGTATTGAGGAGCAATATTTTTTAAAAGCATTTCAGGCATTTCAAGCATTAACTCCAATTCATAAAAGAATTAGTAATAGAGAACTAAATGTTACTTTAAAAGAGGAGTTTTCTAAAAATGGAATCGATATTGATTATAAATATGGAGTCTATAGTGAGGACGAATATTTAACCAATCTAAAATCTGGGTATTTTACGATTAATAAAGACAATAGCATTTTCTACCCTTTGTTTAAAAAAGACAATGGTGAAAGTGATTTTATGCTATATGTTACGTTTCCAAATCAAACAGAACATATTTTAGCTGACATTTCGAATATATTATTGCTGTCAGTATTTTTTATATTTATCATAATAGTGGCTTTTTCAAGTTCGTTGTATCAATTGGTGAGGCAAAAAAAGATATCAGAAATAAAAACTGATTTTATAAACAACATGACGCATGAATTTAAGACGCCTATTGCGACTATAAATTTAGCTTTAGATGCAATTAAAAACCCACGTATTATTAATGATAATGAAAAAGTAAAACGGTATGTGAAAATGATTCGTGAAGAAAATAAGCGAATGCATGGACAAGTAGAAAATGTTTTACGAATATCTAGATTGGAAAAAAATCAATTAGAAATTAGTAAGGTCGCTATTGATATGAACGACATAGTTGAAGAAGCAATTTCTCATGTAGATCTATTAGTGAAAAACCAAGAAGGAAATATAACAACACATTTACACGCTTTGCAATCTGAAGTTTTAGGGAATCATCTACACCTGACGAATGTAATAGTTAATATGTTAGAAAACGCATTGAAATATTCTGAAGATAAACCAAATATTGAAGTATTTACAGAAAGTACATCTAAATTTTTTGTTATAAAAATTAAAGATGACGGAATTGGAATGGGCAAAAGCGCACAAAAATACGTTTTTAATAAGTTTTACAGAGAACATAAAGGAAACATACATAACGTAAAAGGTCATGGGTTAGGTTTGGCTTATGTTAAAGAAATAATAGAAAATCACCAAGGAACGGTTTTTGTTGAAAGTGAAAAAGGTAAAGGAAGTACGTTTACAGTTAAAATACCATTAATTTAAAAAAGCATTATATTATTATGGGAAGTAAAAAAATATTATTAGTAGAAGATGATCCAAATTTCGGAACTGTTTTAAAAGACTATTTAGCATTACATGATTATAATGTTACACATGCTAAAGATGGAATAGAAGGATTAATCGAATTTAAAAACGGTGATTTTGATCTGTGTATCTTAGATGTTATGATGCCGCGTAAAGATGGTTTTTCTTTAGCAACAGATATTAGATCTACAAACAAAGAAATTCCGATTGTCTTTTTAACTGCTAAAACGATGAAAGAAGATGTCTTAAGAGGATACCAAGTTGGTGCAGATGATTACTTAAATAAACCGTTCGATTCAGAAGTGTTGTTGTTTAAGATTAAAGCTATCTTACAACGTAAAGAGTCTGATGTTAATAAAGAATCTGATGAATTTGAATTTAATATTGGTCAGTTTTTCTTTAATTCAAAATTGAGACACTTATCATATGATGAAGGAGAAAATCAAAAATTATCTCCAAAAGAAAGTAAACTTTTAAAAATGTTAGCTGTTCATAAAAATGATTTAATGCCTAGAGAATTGGCGTTGACAAAAATTTGGAGAGATGACAATTATTTTACATCAAGAAGTATGGATGTATACATTGCCAAATTACGTAAATACCTGAGAAAGGATGAAAATGTAGAAATACTTAACATTCATGGAGAAGGATTTAGATTGGTAGAAAAATAAACAGCACATACTTCGCATAATAAAAAATGCTCAATTAATTTTTAATTGAGCTTTTTTAGTAACTTTGGTTGAAGTAAAATCAACGTTAAAATGGCAGAATTTATAAAAATTTATAAGGAGAACCCCAATCCGAAAGAGATTCATAAGATTGTAAAGGTTTTACAAAATGGGGGATTAATAATTTACCCTACTGATACCGTTTATGGGTTGGGCTGTGATTTTACAAATACCAAAGCTTTAGAAAAAATTGCAAGAATTAAAGGGGTTAAATTAGAAAAGTCTAATTTTTCATTTATTTGTAACGATTTGAGTCATTTATCAGATTATGTAAAACAAATCGACACTCCAACGTATAAGATTTTAAAAAGAGCCTTGCCAGGTCCTTATACATTCATTTTGCCAGGAAGTACTACATTGCCTAAAGTTTTTAAAAAGAAAAAAACGGTCGGAATTCGTGTTCCAGACAATTCAATTGCAAGAACACTGGTAGAAACATTGGGGAATCCGATTATCTCAACGTCAATTCGTGACGATGATGATGTAATTGAATATACGACAGACCCAGAATTAATTTACGAAAAATGGAAGGATATTGTAGATGTTGTTATTGATGGTGGTTATGGAGATAATGAAGCTTCTACTGTAATAGATTTAACAGACTCTGAACCTTTTGTGATTAGAGAAGGTAAAGGAAGTTTAGATATTTTGTAATTGTTGATGTTTTTAAATTTCTGTTGTGATCGAGATCACCTTAGGTTTTTAAATTTCTTTCTTTTTAAGAAAAAATATTGCCACACGATACTTGTATGTAAATTGTAGTCAGATTTTTTTTGTAATTTCTTACGTTTCTTTAAAAATGTATTAAAGTTTCTGTAGAAGCTAAAATGTGCTTTAATAATAGCCCATGTGTGTATTGGTCTTAGCTCAATCATAAATTTAATACCTGCAATTCCATCTAAAATTAAGCGAGAAAAAATAACAAACAAAAACCATTGTTTTGGAACGTTCTTTACTACATTTAATAAACTGTTTCTGAAATTTAAAAATGTTTTATGAGGATTTGTTTCTTGTAAAGTTGCTCCACCAACATGATACACAGTCGATGCTCCAACATATTTTATAGCATAGCCTTCATTTTGTGTACGCCAACATAAATCAATTTCTTCTTGATGTGCAAAGTAATCTTCGTCAAAACCACTTAATTTGTGGTACACATTAGCGCGAATAAACAAACAAGCTCCGGATGCCCAAAAAATATCATAAACATCATTAAACTGTCCTATATCGGTTTCTAAATGATTAAATACTCTTCCTCTGCAATATGGATACCCAAATAGATCTACAAATCCACCAGCAGCACCAGCGTATTCAAACTTTGTTTTTTCTTTGAAGTCTAGTAATTTAGGTTGAATAATAGCGGTGTTTTCTTCTTTTTTAAAGAGGTCAATAACTGGAGTTAACCAATTTTTTGTAACTTCTATATCTGAGTTTAGTAAACAATAAATATCTGCGTCTACTTGTTGTAAAGCATCATTATACCCTTTTGCATATCCGCCATTAATTGCATTTTCTATAATTTGAATTGAAGGATAAAACTCTTTGATGAATTTGATAGAAGAATCAGTAGAAGCATTGTCTGCTACATAAATAGTAGCTTCCTCAGAACTAAAATTTACAATAGAAGGCAAAAATTGCTCAAGCAATTTTTGTCCGTTCCAGTTTAATATGACGATAGCAGTTTTCAAGGTTGCAAATTTACGTTTAAAAAGTGAATTTTATTGGGTACAATTTGTTAATTTGATTATTGGTACTTGGGAATGTCTTTTAAGAAAATATAGGTTTCGTTTTCAAAATCCATTTTACAATAATAATGCTCCATTCCGTTAGTGAGAACAAGGAAGTTTGCCTTTAGTTTTAAATTATACCTTGCAATCTGATCAAAAGTGGCTTGAGAAATTTTAATATGTGGCGCTTTACATTCTACAATAATATCTGGATTCCCTTCTTTGTTGAAGATAACAATATCCGTTCTTTTTTTACGATTATTTATGATGAGTTGTTTTTCTAAAGCAATTAAAGAAACTGGATATTTTTTTTCTTCAATTAAAAACTGTACATAGTGCTGACGAACCCATTCTTCTGGAGTTAAAACAAAATATTTTTTTCTCAGATTATCAAAAATAAGCGTATGTTTTTCGTTACTTTTGAGTTTGAAAGAATAGGAAGGAAGGTTGAGTCTTTGCATCAATCAAAAGTAAGAAAATGAACGAAATAAATACCATAGTAACAAACATAAAAAGAGGCATTGTAAAACCCATTTATTTTTTAATGGGAGAAGAGCCTTATTATATTGATAAAATTTCTGAGTTTATAGAAAAAACGGTTTTAGATGAAGCAGAAAAAGGATTCAATCAAGTTGTTATGTATGGTAGAGATGTTTCTATAGAAGAAATTACTTCGTCTGCTAAACGATACCCAATGATGGCAGAAAAGCAGGTTATTATAGTAAAAGAAGCACAAGATTTAAGCAGAACCATAGAGAAATTACTTTCCTATGCAGAAAACCCACAACCAACAACGGTTTTAGTAATTAACTACAAATATAAAAAGTTAGATAAGCGTAAGAAGCTTTATAAAGCCATTGAAAAAACAGGGGTGCTTTTTGAAAGTAAAAAACTATATGACAATCAGGTTTCTGACTGGATTCGTAGAGTATTAAGTGGTAAGAATTACAAGATAGAAGCGAAGGCCGCTCAAATGTTGGTAGAGTTTTTAGGAACCGATTTGAGTAAGATCAACAATGAATTAGAAAAACTAATTACTATTTTGCCAGAAAACTCTATTATTTCTCCAGAAGATATTGAGAAGAATATTGGTATTTCAAAAGATTTTAACAATTTTGAATTGCGTAAAGCAGTCGGAGAAAAGCAAATTGTAAACGCAAATAGAATTATCAATTATTTTGCAGAGAATCCTAAGAATAATCCTTTAGTAATGACAATTTCATTGTTAAATAGCTTTTTTACACAGTTATTGCAATATCATGGACTAGAAACTAAAGATAAATTTAGTGTAGCTAAATCTTTAGGAGTCAATCCTTATTTTGTGGGAGATTACGCTACCGCAGCAAGAAAATACCCAATGCGTAAAGTTTCGCAAATTATTGGTTTAATTAGAGAAGCAGACCTAAGAAGCAAAGGAGTGGGAGCTAACGGCATGCCGCAATCAGATATTTTGAAAGAATTACTATTTAAGATTATGCATTAATGAATAATAATTCAATGCTTAACAATGAGTTTAAAGATTGGTTTGTTTCTTCAGAAGAGTTAGAATTAATTCTGTCAGGTTATCAAAAAACAACTATAAATAAAGGAGATTTTATTGTAAAACCAGGAACCATTGTCAATCATTATTATTTAGTTGATTCGGGTTTTTTACGTGCCTATGTTATTGATATTAATGGAAACGAAGTAACCATAAATTTCTACTCAAATAGAAGCTTAATTTTAGAAGAAACTTCGTTCTTTCTTAAAACACCTGCAAAAGAGTATATTCAAGCTATAGAAGATTGTGTTTTGTGGTGCAAAGATTTTAATACATTTCAAGAACATTTTAATTTCTCAGAGAAATATAGAGAGTGGGGAAGAGCACATTTGGCTAAAAACTTTTTTGCACTTAAACAACGAAGTTTATCAATGATAACAGAAACGGCAACCGATAGATATAAAAATTTATTAGAGAATAATCCTGAGACACTTAAAAAAGCAAGTTTAAAACATATTGCTTCTTTTTTGGGAATTACTGACACTTCATTAAGCAGAATAAGAAAGAGAATTATATAGTGACATTTCTTGTCATAGGTCAAGGTTTTATAAATAAACCTGCTATATTTTTGATGTAAATTTCAAAAGTATGATTCCAGGTTTACCAATTTACATATCCATTTCATTTGTCTTAATAACAGGGTATATCGTTTTTGCATTTACAAAATCTAATACTTTAAAAAGAACTACGCTACCAATGTTGTTGAGTTGGTCAGTGTTGATTTCTGTGATGTCTTATCTTGGAATTTATCATTATCAAGATGGCGATAAAATATCTAGGTATATTTTTGTTTTGTTGCCGATTACATTGTTTATTGTCTATTTAGTTAGGGATAAATCGTTTTACAGAAACAGAGATTTACGCTGGAGTACAGCTGTTCATATAGTTCGTTTACCTGTAGAATTGTTATTGTTTCAATTGGCAATAAGAGAATGGTTACCTATGGAAATGACATTTAGAGGATGGAATTTTGATGTTATTCCTGGAGCTACTTCGATATTAATTTTGCTTTGGATGAAGTTTGGAGTTGTACATAAGAAGTTGTTATTAAGCTGGAATATTTTAGGGTTAATTTTTATCCTGTTTATTCTAACCAATGGATTTTTATCACAGGAATTGTTCTATAAACAATTCAAGTATTCTGTTGCTAATAAAGCAATCGCATATTTTCCAATGGTTTTATTGGCAGGAGTAATTGTGCCAATTGTAATTTATACGCATATAACCGATATTATTTTGTTAAGTAGAAAGAAAAATAATATTGATTGATCCTTGTTTGAGGATAAATCATAAAACAAAAAAAAACCGAGCTTATTGCTCGGTTTTTCATTGATAATAGTTCACTATTATTTCTTGCTTGATGACGGTGGTGTTACTGGTTTGTCTACCACCAATCTGTTTTCTCTATTTGCAATTTCCCAAGCTGTATGGAAAATTAAACGAGACCTGTTCTCTAACAAGTCGTAATTGATTTTGTCAGGAGTATCTGTATGTTTGTGGTAATCTTCGTGCGTTCCATTAAAATAAAAGATAATTGGCACATTGTATTTTGCAAAGTTATAATGATCAGATCTGTAGTAAAAACGGTTTGGATCTTTCTCGTCGTTATATCTGTAATCTAAAGAAATGTTTGTGTATTTAGAGTTCATTTTTTCAGATAAATCATGCAATTCA
>JAESTN010000096.1 GCA_016763595.1 Flavobacteriaceae bacterium
ATGTACGGGAACCTTGCAGAAGAAGGGTCGGTAGCAAAAATAACAGGAAAAGAAGGATTGATTTTTAAAGGAACAGCCAAGGTTTTTGAAGGTGAGTTTGCTGCAAATGACGGAATTAGAGAAGGGAAAGTGAACAGAGGAGATGTGATTGTAATTCGGTATGAAGGACCAAAAGGAGGGCCTGGAATGCCAGAAATGTTAAAGCCAACTGCAGCAATTATGGGAGCAGGATTGGGAAATGAAGTGGCATTAATCACAGACGGTCGTTTTTCTGGAGGAACCCACGGATTTGTTGTTGGGCATATTACCCCAGAAGCACAAGACGGCGGAACAATAGCACTCGTACACGATGGAGATCAAATTACCATAGATGCAGAAACAAACACCATCACATTAAACATCTCTGATAAAGAACTTCAATTAAGAAAAAAACAATGGCAGCAGCCAGAGCTTAAAGTAAAAAGAGGCGTGCTTTATAAATATGCAAAAACAGTATCAACAGCATCAAACGGTTGTGTTACAGACGAATTTTAAATCGAATATTTTATGGAAACGAAGATCAAAACAGCAAGTCCGAAAAGGACAAATACTACAGAACATATTTCTGGAGCAGAAGCCGTGGTTAAATGTTTATTAGCAGAAGGGGTCGATTTAATTTATGGGTATCCAGGAGGCGCAATTATGCCAATTTATGACGAGTTGTATAAATACCAAGATCAATTACAGCATGTATTAACACGTCATGAGCAAGGCGCAACACATGCTGCTCAAGGATATGCAAGAGTTACTGGCAAGGTAGGAGTTGCCATGGCAACTTCTGGGCCTGGAGCAACCAATTTAGTTACTGGAATTGCAGATGCACAGATAGATTCTACACCAATGGTTTGTATTACAGGTCAGGTTGGGAAACATTTATTAGGAACTGATGCTTTTCAGGAAACCGATATTGTTGGAATCTCTACACCAGTTACCAAATGGAATTATCAGATTACAGAAGCTTCTGAAATTCCTGGAATTTTAGCAAAAGCATTTTACATTGCTCGTTCTGGTAGACCAGGACCTGTTTTAATAGATATTACCAAAAATGCACAGTTTGATACATTTGATTTTGAATATGAAAAATGTACATCTATCAGAAGTTATAAAGCAGTGCCAGACGTTAATAAAAAACAATTATTAGATGCAGCAGCATTGATAAATTCGGCTAAAAAACCACTAATTATTTTTGGTCAAGGCGTAATTTTAGGAGAAGCAGAAGCGGAGTTTAAGGCATTGATTGAGAAAACAGGAATCCCTGCTGCTTGGACTATTTTAGGGCTGTCTGCCATTCCATCCAAGCATCCATTAAATGTAGGCATGGTTGGTATGCACGGAAATTACGGCCCCAATAAATTAACCAATGAATGTGATTTGTTGATTGCTATCGGAATGCGTTTTGACGATCGTGTTACCGGCAATTTAGCAACCTACGCAAAACAAGCAAAAGTGATTCATTTTGATATTGATCCAGCAGAGATTGATAAAAATGTAAAAACAGATGTTGCTGTTTTAGGAGATTCAAAAGAAACATTGGCGAAGATATTACCCTTAGTAAACGAAAATTCTCACAAGTCTTGGTTGCAAGAATTTAGAGATTTTGATGCTATTGAGTTTGATAAAGTAATTAAAGACGAGTTGTATCCAACCGAAGGAGGCATTACTATGGGAGAGGTTTTGAAAGAAATCAATCAAGTAACAAAAGGAAAAGCTGTTATTGTTTCTGATGTTGGTCAACACCAAATGTTTGCCTGTAGATATGCCGAGTTCAATCAAACAAAAAGTAACATTACTTCTGGTGGATTAGGAACCATGGGTTTTGCATTGCCAGCAGCAATCGGAGCTAAAATGGGAGCGCCAGAGAGAGAAGTAATTGCAATTATTGGTGATGGAGGGTATCAAATGACGATTCAAGAATTGGGAACTATTTTTCAAAACAAAACAGCCGTAAAAATAGTGGTGTTAAACAACGAGTTTTTAGGAATGGTACGTCAATGGCAACAATTATTTTTTGACAAGAGATATGCCTCAACAGAAATGACCAATCCAGATTTTGTAACCATTGCAAAAGGATATCATATCGATGCACAAAGAGTTAAAAAAAGAGAAAACCTAACCGCAGCAATTGAAGAAATGATTGCCTCTAAAGATTCCTATTTTTTAGAAGTTTGTGTCGAAAAAGAGAACAATGTATTTCCAATGATTCCTACAGGAGCATCGGTTTCAGATATCAGATTAAGTTAAATTTAGAATAGAATAAAGAAAATAGAGCAAAGACAACGGCGTAAAACTAGAAATAAATTCATGATATGAAGATGAATGCATCTTTTTGCTTAAAAACAGACAAATATGAACACAGAAAATAAATCATATACAATTTCAATATACACAGAAAATAATCTTGGATTGTTAAATAGAGTTTCCTCAATTTTTCTAAAAAGGCACATCAATATTGAAAGTTTAACAACCTCTCAATCTGAAATTGAAAATGTAAACAGATTTGTAATTGTTGCATCAATGACTGAACATCAAGCGTATAAAATTGTTGGACAATTAGAGAAACAAATTGAAGTAATTAAAGCCTATGCACATACTGATGAAGAAACTATTTATCAAGAAACAGCATTGTATAAAGTAGCTTCAGATTCGTTGTTTGATGAGCGTCAAATTCAGAATATCATCAAAGACAGTCATGCAAATATTGTGACGGTTTCACGTGAGTTTTTTGTAATTGAAAAAACAGGAAGAAGACATGAAACAGAAAAATTATATCAAGATTTAAAACCGTATAAATTGATGCAGTTTGTAAGATCAGGAAGAATATCAGTAACCAAAGAACCCATGAATATTTCAGAAATGCTTGCAGCATTTTAATTGGAGCGAAATAGCGCAACTGAGTTTAGTTCCCGGGGGCTTGCATCGAAATAAAAACGGAATACCTATTTAATACCTCGTGCCCTTGAGTCGAGGTCATTTATTTATTTAATAAAACAAAAATGAAAAATTATTTTAACACGCTATCATTAAGAGATCAATTAACTGAATTAGGAAAATGTAGGTTCATGGAATCTTCAGAATTTGAAGATGGCGTAGCAGTATTAAAAGGCAAGAAAATTGTAATTGTAGGATGTGGAGCTCAGGGGTTAAACCAAGGGTTGAATATGAGAGATTCTGGATTAGACATTTCATATACACTACGTGCGCAAGCAATTGCAGAAAAAAGACAGTCTTTTTTAAATGCATCTGAAAATGGATTTACCGTTGGTACCTATGACGAGCTTATACCAACTGCTGATTTGGTATTGAATTTAACTCCAGACAAACAACATACCAATGTG